>JAIUMT010000006.1 GCA_022565415.1 Balneolales bacterium
GTTGTTCACAATTCGATGACGTAGTACCGGTTTAGCCAACGCAATGATATCATCGTCGGCTACGGCGAATCTACCCTGCGCCAAAGCTCGTGTTTTCCCTGCTAGTATTAGGTTCTGCGAAGCACGTGGTCCGGCTCCCCAGCTCATATACTGCTTAACAAAATCGGGGGCTAGTTCGGATGCCGGACGTGACATAGTTACCATACGAACTGCAAATTCTAACACAGAGTCGGGTACAGCGACCTCACTGGCAATTTTCTGAAGATTTGTGATGTCAGCTCCGTTGAGAACCTGATTTACTTCATTCTTTTTATTGCTAGTAGTTTGACGAACGATCTGAGTTTCTTCTTCAAAAGAGGGGTAATCGAGTCGCAGATTGAACATAAACCGGTCGAGTTGAGCCTCAGGAAGGGGATAGGTTCCTTCCTGCTCAATTGGGTTTTGGGTAGCCAAAACGAAGAATGGAGCTCCCAAATCGTAGGTTGTTCCGGCTGCAGTAACCTTATATTCCTGCATAGCCTCTAGCAATGCTGCCTGAGTTTTAGGCGGAGTCCGGTTTATTTCGTCGGCTAGAATGATGGATGCAAAAATGGGTCCCTTAACGAACTTAAATTTCTTGCTACCGGTATTTAAGTCTTCCTCAATGATTTCAGTACCGGTAATATCACTTGGCATTAAATCGGGAGTAAACTGAATCCGGTTGAAACTGAGATTCAGAGCCTCTGATAACGTTTTAATAAGTAGCGTTTTTGCCAATCCCGGAACACCAACAAGCACGCAATGGCCGTTCGAAAACAGGCTTATAAGCAATTGATTGACAACATCTTGTTGCCCTACTACTACCTTGCTTATCTCAGATTGAAGTTTTTCAAAAGATTCTCTGAATTTAATGGCATCCTCTTTCATTGAGGCTGATGTAGATGTAGGCATAAAAAATGTTACTGTCAGTTGGATGATAAAAATGGATTCTGAATCATGTACTCCACGTAAACCTCTTCACGCAGACCCTCAATCCAATCGGCCATTTCTCGTTGCTGTTTATCCTGAAGGGCAAACTGTCGAATCAAGTCGTAATCATCCTGCATATTTGCGATATGTTCGGGGACTCGCTTAGTCAATGTAACTAGACGAAATGCGCGTTGTTGAGCACCACCCTGACCTGTATTAAAAGGTCGCGGTTCCGAAATATCACCTTCATTTTCGAGTAGAAGTACAGTCCGGAATAAATTAGAATCGAGTTGGTCAACGGGAAGTAATCTCTGACCGGTTTGAGGATTTAGTAATCTACCGCCTGATGGCGCTGTTGCACGGTCATCAGAATGCCGTCTTGCCATATCACCAAATCGTTTGCCTTGAGTTTTTATACTATCTCGAATTGCAGCTAATTTGTTGATTGCGAATTCATCGTCGAGCTCTTCATCGCGAACTCTGATCAGGATATGGTTGGTTTCGATTTGATCTGCTACTCGCCGGTTAAGTCGGATAACATGATATCCGAATGGAGTGCGAACCACTTGTGAGACCTCTCCCGGAGCCAACGCTGAAGCGGCGGCAGAGTATTCCGATACTAGGTCGCTCATGGGCATCAATGGAAGAAGTCCTCCTGTTGAAGCTGTTCCATCTTCGCCGTAGCGTCGTGCCATTGCTTCGAATTCTGCACCATGATTAATGATAGAGTCTCTGATGCTGGTAGCCAGCTGAAGTGCACGGTTCTGCGCTTCAGGCTTAGGAGGTGGAATAACTACAATCTGAGACAATTCGACTGCTTCCGGAATTGTAGGAAGAGAATCCTGCGGAATTTCATTAAAAAAGGCTTCGATTTCTGGACGGGTAATATTAATTCGCTGCCGTTTTTCTTGACGGAGGCGTTCAGCAACCAGATCTTGGCGAAATTGTTCTCTGAACTCAGCTCGTAGTTGAACTATTGATTTACCCATAGCTCTTTCGAGTTGTTGTTCACCACCTGCTCGTTGACTTAGTACACGAATACGTTGATCAAGTTGGCGATTGACTTCGTCGTCGGATACTACAATGGAGTCGATTCTCGCTTTTTCGACCATCACGAAATTGTCGATCAGTGATTCAAAAACATCGTACCAAAGTTGTTCTGTGAATTGCATCCCCTGTTGAGATTGTAAGAACTCAAGGGTTCGATTGTCAACGTCGGATTTTAAAATAATATGATCGTTTACAACGGCCACAATTTTATCGGATATCTCTGCATTTCGCTGAGCGAATATAGAGCTGGTTAACAGTACAATGAGTGTTACTGTTAAGAAAGAAATTTTTTGCATAAAAATAATCGGGGAGAGTTAGTGCAGATACAGCATCATGTGGTGTATCAATTGATTTCATAAGGTATTACGTCGAACACCTCTATTTCATTGTTTGCTTCGGCTTGAATTAACAAATTTTGCTCAAACATTGCCACGGCACGACGTCGTCTTTCAACTTCAAGCCATTCTTTAATTTGGTCGAACATCCAGTCTATATCTGGGTGGTCGCCAGCGGGTCTGTCTTCAACAATTTGGATAAAATGGAATTGTCCTTCGTGTCCACGAATGGGTGATATTTCAGTGATGCCCATAACCCTGAGATAGTCACGCATGGGAGGGTTATCCTGGAAGAAACTGGATACAGGGAAGAATTGTTGCGCCCGACGTAAAGTTTCAGATTTATTCTCTGCATAACGTTCAACAACAGTTTCCCACTCCACGCCGCGCATCAATTCATTTTTGGCAGATCTAGAGTCTTCTAGTTCTTCTGTTACCAAATGTCTTAAACGAAGATAACGCTCCTGTAATACAAATTGCTCACGGTTAACTTCATAATATTCCTGAACGTCAGAGTTGGTCACGGTTCCGGAATTATCAGTATTCAGAATTACCATATCGCGCAATGCTTCACTCAGAATATCTTTTTCCGTTCGACGGATGCGATCTTTGACATCTGGTAGTGTGTGAACTCCATTACGAACAGCTTCTTGGTGAAGCACATTAGTTCTGATCCATCGTTCCTGAAACCCTTGAATTGCTGCAACACTATCGGCTTCTAATAAGAAGGGGGGGATTTGTGATCGGGCATAATCTAGTGTTAGAAACTCATTTCCTACACGGGCTAATACGGTACTGTCGGAATGTGGCTGCTGTTGCTCACATGAAATGAGCAACAGCGCAACAATTATAATGGGGATTTTGGTAATACCTGAATTCTTCATGGTATATTTCTATTTCAATTGGAATCGATAGTTATGCGTTCGGGGTACATAACTACACCATAACTATCTCTTAATCGATCTAACCAGGCTTGCTCTCGTATTGGTTGGTACTCTGAAACCACCCTGAAATAAGCCTCATCAAACGTCATTCTTCTTGCTGGTTCTATTCTGTCTAGTAAAAAAACTGTTCTCCTGTTTCGATAATCAAACGGTTCTGAAATTCCGCCCTCTGCAAGACCATTCAAATTAGAGAAAGGTTCTTGAGACAAGTCATTGATTACATCCGCGCGGACTAACAGATTTGACACATAGTTGCGTAGACTGTCCATTTCGACACCGCTATTAATAAGGTCTACAGCTACATTAAGTGTTGAATCGTTGTTTGCTGCAACACGGTAGTAGAAATAGCGGGTATCGAACTGAAAGCGGTCTGGATTATCATCATACAGAGCTCTAACAGCATTGCTATCAGTTCTTGCATAATTCCACACAGAGTCTTCTGAAATTTTAAAAATGACCAATCCGTTCATGTATTCGCGACTAAGTTTTGCGAACTCAGGAAAAACGTCTTTTGTGATGTCAACTACATGTGTATCTGCTTTCTTATTGAAAAACTTTTCTCTAAGAGAGTAGTGGTAGCTGTTTGTAGTAGCTGTGTCGACCTGGGTTTTAATCCATTCTAAATAGTCAGCTCCGATGTACCAGGTGTTGTTAATTCGGTATAAAGGAGATTCTAGGATATCTGCACCCCAGTTCACAGAACTGAATTTTTCGCCACGGTTATTATACAGTGCTTCTTCAAATGCTTTGATGTTATCGAGATTGATGGATTCATCACCAGCCTTGCGCACATGTTGAGTAGTAAACTCACGATTTTCTCGGTAGCGGGGTAGTTCTTTCAATCTGTTGAGGAGAGATGTTCGGTACAGCTCCTCGCTTTCGTAAGTACGAATTGAATCTAGTCTGATAATATGTACGCCATATCCGCTAAAGAATGGTTCGGTATATCCACCAACGGTCTCCATTTCCATCACAACATTGGTGAATTGAGGATCGTATCTGCCATGGTTTACCCATCCGATTCGACCACCCATTGGAGCAGATTGACCGTCCATCGAATAGTTCACAACAGCTTCATCCCAGGTTTCGGTACCGCTTCTCAAAATGTCAAAAACTTCGTTACCGCGTTCTAGTGCTTCTTCTATTTCCATTTCGCTTCTAGCCTGGAAAAAAATGTGCGATAGTAATCGATCTTTACTCACTTCACGAATATCCCGAACCTTGATAATATGGTAACCAAATTGGGTTCTGAAGGGCATTGAAATTTCACCTGGAGCGGTAGAAAAGGCAACATCTTCGAAATCTTTAACGGCCCATCCGGCTGTGAAATAGCCGAGGTCACCACCAACGCTTCGTCCTTGTTGAGTACTTGAATAAACAACACTCAATGAGTCGAAACTTTCTCCCGCCAGAGCTTTGTCACGGGCTTCAATCAAGCGATTGTAGGCGCGTAAGGTATCTGAACGATTTGGGTTCTGAGGCAGTGTGATAAGAATATGGGATGCTGCTATTTCGCGATCAGCTCGTGCTGCAAATTCGTCCAATAGTTGCTCGCGAACTTTATTCTCGAGCCAGTAGGGGTAGGCTGTCTGAATTTCGTAACTGCTTAGTTCTTCTGAAATCTCTTCATCGTCGAAATATCCAGCGTTACGAGCATCTACAAGTTTAGCCCTGTAGTCTATATATAAAGGAAGGAAATCTTGTAATTCTTTAAGCTCTTCTTCGGCTGTTAAGTTATCATCGGCTCGGGTGCCGGAACGGTAAAATTGTTCTTTTAATTCAGTGAGATAAATATTTTCACCAGCAACAACACCCACCACGGTGTCACTCGATTGAGCAGATTTGTCAGCTGATGCACAGCCTGCCGTTATGATTAAGAGTGTCGAAAAAAGAAGTATTCTATTGGTTATCATTTAGTTATATCTATTTAGTTGACAATAATTATTTATTAAGATTGGCAACGTATGTGTAATTTTGATATCAAGGTAAGATATTCAAAAAAAGAGCAAACGACCTACAAACAAACGTATAAAGTGGGCATCATATTTGATGAAAAATGACACACTGGTAATTTTTTAGGCGCCCATAAACAAAACCACTGCCCATGTAGCCGTCATTAAATTTGCCAATGTTCCGGCTAATACTGCTTTAAGACCAAATTTGGCTAACTCAGCTTTTCTTGAAGGAGCAAGCCCGCCAATGCCACCTATTTGTATGGCAATAGATGCAAAGTTTGCAAACCCACACAAGGCAAATGTTGCCATAAATATGGTTTTTTGCTGAAGTTCTCCACTTAACACGAAATTGGATAAATCAACAAATGCAATGAATTCAGTAAGTACAATTTTGGTGCCGATCATGGAACCTACAGCCAAAGCATCTTCCCAAGGAATTCCAATCATGAAGGCAACAGGCATAAATATATAGCCCAGTATGGTTTGAATAGTGACCTCCAGCACGGGTATGTCTAGTCCTACCAATTCTCCAATTGAATTTGGTAGTCCGCCCACGAAACCGAGGAAACTGTTAATCAGAGCTAGCAAAGCAATGAAAGCAAGCAACATCGCGCCAACATTCAGTGCTAAACGCAAACCTTCAGCTGCACCAGATGAAGCAGCATCAATTCCGTTCGCATCTTTCTGTTCAACATCAACTCTGACCTCACCCATGGTTTCGGGTGTTTTAGTTTCCGGATATAAAATCTTCGCAATCACCAACGCAGCAGGTGCGGCCATTAAACTAGCCCCGAGTAATTGTTCTGCGAATAACTGTCGGCCAACTTCCAGAGTTAGTTCATTGGCTGTCGCATACGAATCACCGAGCATTTGAATGTAAGCAGCCATAAATCCACCTGCAATAGTAGCCATACCTCCGGTCATTACAGCCATTAGTTCTGAGGGAGTCATTCGTTCGATGTATGGTTTTACAACAAGTGGTGCCTCCGTCTGACCAACAAATATATTAGCCACAACCGATAGAGATTCTGCGCCTGATGTCCCCATTATTTTCTGCATACCAGATGCCATTACGCGTACAATCCATTGTAGCAGTCCATAATGGTACATTAAGGTGGTAATTGAGGCAAAAAACACAATCGTTGGCAATACCTGAAAAGCAAAAAAGAAGCCTAAACTTCCTTCCATACCGGGTCCGCGGGCCAGGTCTCCAAATATGAACTGGGCTCCTTCGGTGGTGAAATCGAGCACGACTACAAAAAACGAGGAGACAAAACTAAAGAACTGTTTTGGCCATCCAAGAGGAGAGAAGAACTCGGCCATGTAACTCCCTCTCAAGATAAAAAGAGCAAGAATAAACTGGAGGCCAAGTCCGGTTCCGACCAGTCGCCAATTGATAGCTCGTCTATTATTACTAAATGCCAAAGCCAGACTAATGACAAAGACCATACCGACTAATCCACGTAGAATATCCATTTACTTATTTACCTAAGAGTTTGACGTTTCTTCATTATTGACTTTAACTAAGGGGCGCCCTTTTCGAGTGTCTACAGGCGGACGAAAACAGAGTCTTGCCCTGGGCTCGTACGCATCGGTTTCCCCAACCAAAATTCTATCTTCGCTATTTACGATGCGCTGGGAGTAATGCGCAATAGCCCCGCTTTCTGCGCAAATTGCATGTAATTTAGTAACATACTCGGCAATGGCAAGTAATTGAGGCATGGGTTCAAAAGGCCTGCCTAGATAATCCATATCCAAACCTGCAATCAGAACACGTTTGCCGTCGTTGGCCAGGGTATTGGCTACTTCAATAAGGCGATTATCAAAAAATTGGGCCTCATCAATACAAACTACCTGAGCATTTCCAGTTAGCAGAACAATCTGGTCGGCAGTTTCTGCCGCCATACTTGGCAGTTTAGTCAGGTTGTGCGAGACCACCATTTCATCGTCGTATCGTTTATCGATAGGTGGTTTAACAATGACCACACGCTGACCTGCAATTTGAGCTCGTCTTGCCCTGCGAATCAGTTCTTCGGTTTTACCGCTGAACATTCCCCCGCAAATGACTTCAATCCAGCCACAATTATGTGGTTGAAAGGAGGGTTCATTCATCATAAGTTCTTATTGTTGCCTTTTATAATTTTGTGCTGGCGCCGCATATCGTATATCAACCATCCGATTGAGAAAGGAGGAAACACAACGGCAAGCAAAATTCGAAGATTTCGGGTGGTATTGGTTTTTGATTGTCCTGCAATGCCTGCCATCCCAGAGAACCAAAATATAAAACCGATGAAGATTACGAGCGCCAGAAGTATAGAGCCAAAAAAACCAAATTCATCGTATAACAATTGTAACATAGATTCTTGTCCGTTTTAGAACCTTAAGAATGCGTAACTTTAGAGTTGAATATACTCAGTTAAATCAAAGAATATAAAACAAATGCTTCCTGTTGTATCAATCGTTGGCCGACCGAATGTCGGTAAGTCGACATTATTTAATCGTTTAATCGGCGAGCGCAAGGCCATTGTGCACGATATTTCCGGTGTTACCCGCGATCGTCACTATGGTGAGTCGTTTTGGGGCAATAAAGAGTTTTCCGTGATTGATACAGGTGGTTACGTGCCTGACGAGAACGATATCATGATGGTTGGCATTAAAGAGCAGGTTCATATTGCTATCGAAGAATCTGATGTTATCTTATTTACAGTTGATGTGGAGGCCGGAATCACCGACCTTGACAAAAATATTGCAGATATCCTTCGTCGGCAAAATCGCCCTGTGATTATCATTGCCAATAAAGCCGATAACGAGCAGCGCAAATGGCAAATGAACGAGTTTTACAGCCTGGGGTACGACGAAATTTTCGCTGTATCTGCCGTAAATGGTACTGGGACTGGTGATTTGCTTGATCGTGTGATTGAACTGCTTCCTGAACCGGTTGAAGAGCCGGAATCATCTACGCCAAAACTAGCCATTGTTGGTCGTCCAAATGTTGGTAAAAGCTCGCTGGTAAACTCACTTCTCGGCAAGCAACGTAGTATTGTTACAGATATAGCTGGCACCACTCGAGATTCTATCAACTCGAACATCATCTTCAATGATAAAGAATACATTTTAGTTGACACAGCCGGACTTCGACGCAAAACCAAAGTCCGCGAAAACATCGAGTTCTATAGTACATTACGCACGCACAAATCGGTTCGCGAGGCAGATGTCGTCATTTTGGTAATCGATGCCATGCAAGGATTCGAAGCTCAGGACATCCGTATTCTAGTCGAGGCAGAGCGTTTCAACAAGGGAATTATACTTGTTCTAAACAAATGGGATCTGGTAGAGAAGGAAACGAATACGCATAAAGCCTTTGTTGATGCTGTTTATGAGAAGATCCCGACCATGAAATACATCCCGATTCTTACTATCTCTGCGCTCACAAAACAGCGAATTTTCAAGATTCTCGAAGTATCTGATGAAGTCCTGGCCGAGCGATCTAAGAAGATTTCAACAAGCAACCTCAACAAGTTTATTGAGGATGTAACTAAAGAACGTCCCGTGCCGGTTGCCAAAGGAACGCAGCTAAAAATTAAGTATGCGACTCAAGTGAAAGCAAATCCGCCCGTTTTTTCATTTTTCATGAATAAACCTCAGGATTTGCCTGCAAATTACCGACGCTTTTTGGAGAACCGAATTCGCGACGTTTACGGATTTATCGGCGTTCCAATAACAATGGTATTTAAAGAAAAATAGCGCAAAAGCTATCAAAACACTTTGAAGGTGACTGTTCTAAGGAGTATCTTTGGAGCATTCAAAATTTTACGATTACTACAGCTATATAAAAAATGTCGCAGAACCTCGAGAAACCTGTACTAAATGCCTTAAGCAAAGATTACGACAAAGAACGCAAACTAAATGCGCTCGAGCGAATCTATCTGCCTGAAATTTTCAAGGGCATGTGGTACACGTTCAAACAGATGTTTCAGCCAAAAGCAACGATGATGTACCCGGAAGAACGTTGGGATCCACCAGCGATTTTTAGAGGGCGTCCGGTTTTGGTTAAGGATAATGGTCGCGAGCGTTGTGTTGCATGTGGACTGTGCGCCCGTGCTTGTCCGCCACTAGCTATCAGTATGCAGGCTAATGAAGATGCTCAGGACGAAAAAGAGCGTTTTCCTGATTTCTTCGAAATTAATATGCTTCGATGTATTTACTGCGGACTTTGCGAAGAAGTTTGTCCGGAGGAAGCCATTGTGATGAGTAAGGACTACGACATCACTTTCAAGACCAGAGAAGATGCAGTATATGGTAAAGATCGCCTTCTAATACCTAAAGAAGACCTCACAGAACGATTGGATTACCTGCGCGAAAACAAAAACAAGCAATTCGGTAAGTTTTGGGATTTCCAGGAAGAAAACAACATCCATTCTGTGAGAAATCGCGATAAGCGTTGGGAAACAAGTTTGTCGTTGGTAGAAATGCTGGAAGCCAAACGTGAACAAGAAAAGACGGCCAATTAAGAATTCTTTATGTCTGAATTGAAGCAGGAATTCGAGCAGGTATTAGATGATGTATCGTATCTGCTTGATGAGCTGGATGCTTTAAAAATGGTCGTCGGTTCTGTACCTGTTTTTGAGCGTCCGGGCGGAGAGTTGTCCATAGCTGAGCATTTCAAATTGGCCAACCATCTCCAAAACGAGATTCACATCAATTCGATTAGACCTATCTTAGACGAAAGCTATTCTGAATTAAAACGGGTTGAGTTCTCTGAATTAAAATCATCTTTTGAGAAAAAGCGCCTTCAAGCAGCGACTGAAGAATCGGAAGGAATTGATATTGTTATTGAGTCCTTAAGATCAGGACGGAAAAAACTACTAGATGGCCTCACATCTAGCATAAATGAATTAAGTGCACAGCAAATTACTGAATTAATTACGTCGCTGAATTACCTGGTTGAAAAGGAGAGAGGTATTCTGAAATTAATTGCAGAACACATCCTTACCATATCCAGACAGGAGTAAATTACAGAATGAATTTCCTCTATATAAGTCAGGTGTTGGTAATTATTGGATTGATTTCTGTCTTGTACCGTTTATCTATGTCCTTGACAGTGGTATTTCGACTACACGATCTGATGATAGGCTTATCTGCTTTAAGTTACGTTTTCGCACTGGTAATGCGAATTGCATACAACGATTTCGATCTAATGCTGCACACAGATTTCATAGTTCTGATATACGAGTGGCTGCGAATAATAAGTGTCAGTTTGCTCTTATCCGGACTCGGACTAATGGTCCGGGATGCAAAACCTAATATTAACAGGGCACCTTTGGTATTGAGTTTAATACCATTACTACTACTTGTCATTCATCCATTTGTGATGTATACAATTGTTTTGAAGGAGGTTTTGATTCACATATACATTGGTGGAGCTCTATTTATCGCATTGATTTTATTCTCCTTAAAGTCATACAACAGGAGCATGATCTTACCAATTTTGTATGGAACGCTAATACTGCTAATAGGATTTGTATATGAGCAGACGCCGGAAACTCTAATTTCATTTAGCGAGTCCATTCAATTATTACTTATCGGTGTATCCACAATCTTTATCAGCTTTCATTACAGAAACCAGCAAAAAGAAGACGAAATACACTTAGAAGAAAAGAAACAACATTCAACTGTTTAAATATATTCAACTTATGTCACTGTCTATAAATGATATTGCTCCCGATTTTACTCTAAAAGATACCGATGGTAATGAAGTTTCATTAAGTTCATTTAAGGGTAAACCAGTGGTATTGTTATTTTTCCCATTGGCATTTACTGGAGTTTGTACCAAAGAATTATGTTCTGTTCGTGATAGTCTATCAGTTTATGAAAAATTAAATGCTCAGATTTTGGCTATAAGTGTTGATAGTTTTTTCACATTACAAAAGTTTAAGTCAGAGCAGAACTACAATTTTCCACTTCTAAGCGATTTCAATAAAGAAACATCGACGGAATATGGCGCTATTTATGATGAGTTCTTTGGGATGAAGGGTGTCTCGAAACGATCTGCATTTGTTGTAGATGGTAAAGGAAAGATTCAATACGCTGAGGTATTGGAGAAAGCAAGTGATATACCAAACTTCGAAGCAATTAAAGATGTCCTTGCAAGGATAGCTTAATTTAACAGTAGGGAGTAGTTCAAAATTACTCCCTTTGTTTTAATATTTCTTACTTTACATAATATATATTATACGACAATAAGAATAAGAACTGTCTTAAACGTGATATCTCGTAGTTTATCAATCAACGATGCAACGCAGCTATTCGCTTATTGAATACGATTAATAGTGCGGCCACAATTCCCCATTGTAACACACAGGTCGCAACCGAATATGGATCCATCGGATTAAACCACGTCTCCGGAGCAAACTCAAACGCCGATCGATAAATCCACCACCCAAGCAAAACGACTACTTCAATCGGAATGATATATTTGAGTACAAACTCCAACCAACTACCAGACGTTATCCCAACTGCATTCGTATTGACCAATTTAAGCCGGAATTCTGTTATGCTGTACTTTATGGCTACAAATACAATGCACGCACCTGAAAGCATCAACCCCAAGCCCCATACAAAATCCTGATTCGCAAAGATTGTAAGATTCCACGCTGATGGTAACCCAAGCAAAAATCCGATACCGCATATCCACATGGCTGCTTTATATCGCTTTATCCCAATATCAACAAATACCTTGGTCGACAACTCAACCATTGAAATCAGCGAACTAAATGCCGCAAATGATAAACCCAGAAAAAACAACGTCGCAAATATGCGTCCGCCCGGGATTTCAAGAAACAACTGAGGCATCCATATAAAGGTTAATCCCGTCGATGCCGGACCAGATGACTGCATTACATCTAAAATTTCTCCGCTATTCATTGTTGAACCAAGTGTTCCGAAAACAGTCGAGAATATGATTACAGCAGCTAATAAACTGATCATATTATTGCCTATTCCAGTCTGAAACGCCGATATCGTCACGTTATCCTTAACCCGCATGTAGGCCGCGTATGTTAGTATTAGTCCCCATCCGGCCCCTGTATCCCATGCGTTTTGAGTAAGTGCCTCCAGCCAGATTCCTGGCTCTCTCAGTGTAGACCAATCGGGCGTGAATAGAAACTTTATTCCTTCTATACTACCCGGTAATGTGACGGCCCTAACTGCAGATATAACTAATATTATCAATAAGGTAGGGATGAGAATTTTGTTTACACGCTCAATCGTTCTTATTCCGTTCAAAACCACCACTGCGCCCAGTCCCATGGCGACTGCGTGAAGCAAAATGGGCATCCATCCTGCTTGAAAATCATTCCAAACCAGCATTGCCGAGGCTGTGTCGGCGGGTAATGGCTGAAAAATTGAGACGCCGAGATAGTAAAAGCACCAACCTGTTACTACGCTATAGTAGAACATGATGGCCATGGCTACAAAACCTACGAATCCACCCATCCAGGCGAATTTCTCTCCGGCTATGGTTATAAACGATCCAACTATTCCGCGACGACCATTTCGACC
Organism: Balneolales bacterium; assembly: GCA_022565415.1. GTDB lineage: Bacteria > Bacteroidota > Rhodothermia > Balneolales > HLUCCA01 > HLUCCA01. Next base: position 12,793 of record JAIUMT010000006.1, read on the forward strand.
AATGGCGTACTCCGCAATAATTAACGGAATCGACCATAAAATCAGGAATGTAACCCAAGCTATGAGAAATGCTCCAGCGCCGTCTTCACCCCCATTATTGGCAACAATTCGGGGGAATCGCCAGATATTTCCCGTGCCAATGGCTATGCCGAGAACACTGAGTATTAGTCCCCAGCGGGATGTGAAACTCTGCCGGACTTCTTTTGTAGCACTCATAAACGACTAAGATTTGTTTAAGATTTATTGCTCCTCTTGCGGTTCTAGCTCCTGCTCATGAAACTCCGTAATTATTCTATTCACATGGCGTTCAACATAATAACTCGGGTCATTTAATAAACTATTTATATACTCATTACCCTGTAGGCCAATATGTTGCAAGCTCAAACTAGCGGCCCGCATCCGATTTCGATAAAACGGCTCATTATCGATCGTTAATCCATGAAGGAATCCCTCCCAGCTGTCATCCATATGAGGAGTTAATACAGCAAAGATTGTTTCTCTGAGTTCTGGAACCATTTCTGCCGCGAATGCATCCTTAAGAGTAGATACAATGCGTTCTTTTTGCTCGGCATTTTCCAATAAAGGCGCTAATCCCATAGTCGCCTCGAATCGCAACATAACCGACGGATGCGCCAACCGACTAATTAACTCATTCGGATTTAAATCCTCTGAGTATTGTGCCAAAATTACTCGCTCAGGATCTACTACCAGCTCACCAATTTTTCCTTTAGGATCATCAATCACATAGGTACTATCGGCTGTGTTAAAGTTCACAGACTGAATCAACGTATTGCCTACATCGTCGAAATAGTGAATATCCAAATCAAGATCGAATATAATTTGATGTTCTAAACTCTGGGTTTGCTCCAGTTTAACATAAGCACTTCCGTTACTGTAGGTTGTGGTGACCTTAATATTCGGATGTCCCGGCGTTTTGTACCATTGATGAAAAAAGTTTGTCAGTACCAGACCAGTTTCCTGCTCAAAAACTTTCTGAACATCACGCCAATCAATCGCCGTGTACTCATAGTCGGTTAACAAGCGATTCAAAGCACCCCACCAGTGCTCCTCTCCTACCAAATGATGCAACATTCGCAAGATTTGACCGGCTTTTTCATAGGTATGACGATCGTACATGTCTTCCGGCTCGAAATACCTGTTCGAAATCACGGGACGGCGATACGAATCCGCCTCTCTGAAATAGTTTTGCCGATCGGTTAAAGCTTTCCAAGCTGCCGATTCCGGACCATTTCGATGATTTCTGTACAAAGTCTCGAAGTAGTTCGCAAATCCTTCGTTTAGCGGCAAATTAGCCCAATCTTTGCAGGTCACCAGGTTCCCGAACCACTGATGAATCAGCTCATGAGCAATCAAATCCTGAAAATCCACATCCATCGATTGTCGCTCTGTTATCTGAACCCGGTCGAATAGCAACGTCGCGGTAGTGTTCTCCATCCCGCTTGCTATGAATTCGTGCACCGGAGCCTGAGCATAAAACGACCACGGATACTCCACTCCCAGTTTATCAGTAAAATAGCGTAGCATATCATCTGTATCCCGATATATCGTGCTGTAATAAGGCGCAAATTGAGACTCTGTGTAGTACTTAAGCACAACCCCATCCACCAGTTCCTCAAAAATTTCATACTCACCTACAGCCAGCGCGAATAAGTACGGAGCATGTGGCCTGTCCATATACCAATAATCGGTTCGCAGGCTATCACCAGGCAATACCTTACTCTCAATCAACGCCCCATTCGATAGCGTCTGAAACTCATCGCGCACCGATATCCAGGTTTCTTGGGTCGTACGCTCGGCCGGATGATCAATTGTTGGCAACCAAAAGCTGTTATCCTCGGGCTGACCCAGCGTCCAAACCTGAGTTGGCTTAGAATCATCGCTACCATCTGCATTCACGAAATACAATCCGCGCTTAGGCGGAAATGCCGTGTACTCAATTCGCACTATAATCGTGTCGCCAGCTGAATAAACCGTATCGAAATCCAGTGTAATGGTTGATGAGTCCTGAACAACATCCAGTGGTCTGGAATTAATTACATCATACACCCCATGAATTTCCATCGTTTTACCATCGAGTATCAAAGTACTGTTCGTATTACTGATGCTCGTGAGTAACAATTCGGTTTCACCCAACACAGCCTCACGATCGTAATCAAATCGAACCCATATCTTCTGATGCTGCAAATTCCAGGTTCGTGGACGAAGAAACTGCTCCGGCGCCTCGCGAAGCACCCAGTTTTCAACCTTCTCTGATGCTGGCTTTTTCAAAGCAACGGTGTCGGCACCAACCGCAAACTCGTTAGCAGAACTTTGGATTGGTTGCGATGAACTACAAGCAGCGATAATCAAGGCAAAAATCCCGGCACTAAAAAACAAAATAACTGCGTTATTCGGGAAATAAAATCGGGTTCTGGGATATTCATTCATCATGTATAATTCATCCAATATTTTTGATAGTTGCGATTGCTATGCCTATTATAGTAAGTTTTAAAGCAGTTTCAATATACAACCGCGATTTCAGTTGAATTCAACCATTTATGCAAAAAGATCACAAAAGTCTAAATAAATACTTCGGTCTGTTCGCCTTCGTTGCGTCGTTCCTAATATACATAAGCACCATGCCTCCCACGACTAGTTTTTGGGATTGTGCAGAACGTATCGCTTGCTCGTATTTATTGCAAATACCCCATCCGCCCGGAGCACCTTTATATTTATTGCTGGGACGCGTTTTTTCCATGTTTGTCCCCGCTGAGTATGTTGCCGTAAGCATCAATCTGATGAGTGTTTTGGCTTCAGCAACATCAATCACATTACTCTACTTGATCATTGTTCGTTTTGTGATCATCATTAAAGGAGATCCAAACACCTACGATACCTTCGACAAAATCGGTCTATACGCCGGTGCATTGATCGGAGCCCTGGCCTTTTCAGTTTCGGGTAGTTTCTGGTTTACAGCCACAGAAGCCGAGACGTATGCGCTCTCGCTGATGTTTACTTCGCTTGCGGTTTGGCTGGCCTTGAAATGGAGCGAAAACGCCGATAAACCACGTTCTGAGCGATGGTTGGTTCTTATCGCGTACGTTTTCGGACTCGCTTTTGGGGTTCACTTGTTGAGCTTGTTGTCTATTTTCACAGTGGCGTTAATCATTTACTTCCGCAAGTACGAATTTAGCATAGTTGGATTTATAATCACAGCAGTCACATCCGTTGCTGTTTTCTTTTTGATTTTCCCATTTACCATTATCACCCTTCCAACAATGGCCGGAGCTTTTTCCGGGTTCCCTGGCGGACTTTTCGGCGCGGCTACATTCTTTGTGCTGTTAATTGCTTTCATCGCTGGCGGTATTTACTACACGCATAAAAAAGGAATGCGTTTGGCGAACATCGCATTTTTGGCTTACGCCTGTATCCTGATTGGCTACTCCAGCTATACGATGATTTATGTTCGATCGATGGCAAATCCGTCGATAGATCAGAACTCACCAGACACCGTAGAGCGATTCATTAGTTATTTGAAACGCGAGCAGTATGGAGCCACGCCTTTATTAAGAGGGCATAGTTTTAACAACGCCACCGGGGAAATCGACCGAGATAATGAGAAACTCTTCCCACGCCGACACTCCCGCGAAGGTCATCACGTTCAGAAATACGCTCAATACAGTAGTGATCTCGACTTTTTTATAAACTATCAGCTGGGACATATGTATTTCAGGTACTTTGCCTGGAATTTCATTGGCCGTGATGCCGACACGCAAGATGCAGCCTGGATATCCGGTTTCAGAAGTAATGAGTCACTAAATAGGGATAATCCGGCTCATAACAGGTACTTCTATTTGCCCTTTCTACTGGGTTTACTTGGAATGATTTTCCACTTTCAGCGGGATTGGAAACGGGCATTGAGTGTCTTGGCACTGTTTCTGGCAACCGGAGCTGCTATCGTGGTGTACCTGAATCAGTTCCCCTTCCAGCCCAGGGAAAGGGATTATTCGTATACCGGATCCTTTTTCGCATTTTCAATATGGATAGGTCTGGGAGCATCGGGACTAATCTTCATGCTCAAAGAGCTTCTGAAAAGTCGTGTGGCCGGGGCTTATGCAACCGCTGCTCTATTATTTCTGGCCGTACCGTTCTGGATGGCTCTGGAGAACTACGACGACAACGACCGTAGCAAACAATATGTAGCTCCGGATTACGCTTACAACTTATTGAACTCTCTGGCACCGTATGCCATTGTCTTCACAAACGGAGACAACGACACCTTCCCTCTTTGGTATCTTCAGGATGTAGAGGGAATTCGAACAGATGTTCGCGTGGTGAACTTGAGTCTGCTCAATACCCCGTGGTACATTCTGCAGATGAAAAACAAGTGGAACTACGACTCTCCGCCGGTTCCTATTTCGTTGTCCGATCAAGAAATTGAAAACATCGAATCAAAGTTTGCGTTCGATAGACCAACCGATTTCCACAGACCCGGAGATATTGTAATTCCAGTTAACAAAGATCGCCTCCGACTACTTTATGGTGAATCTTCTCAGACTGCTACAGCTATTACTCCGACAGAAGATCTTGTTCAAATTGAGAATGCAGCCGGAATGAACTTCGGTATTCCTGTTGATGAGCTCGATGATGAAGTGCGATGGTTCTTCGAAGGAACCTACCTGGGAACCAACCGTCAGGGGCAAGATTTGCACTACACACGGGTTCAAGACGATATTGTGCTTGATATTCTCCGCACAAACCAGTGGGAAAGACCAATTTATTTCGCGATTACCGTGAGTCAGGATGGTCAGATGGAAATGCAAAACTATTTCAGACTCGAAGGAAAAGCATTTAGGGTAGTACCTCAGCGAAGCGACGTCAATTTCGGGTGGATTGATCCTGAAATTCATGGCGACCGCCTACGAAGCTTCCGTTTCCGCGAAATAAACAATGAAAACGCCTACTTCGATGAGAACATCCGCCGAATGGTCGACAATTACCGAACCATTATCACTCGTCAGGCCAGCACATGGGCAGAACAGAATCAGCTTGATAGTGCCCGACATTGGATGCGTTGGGGCGAAGATAACATCCCCTTCACGACCATTGAAGGCGACATCACATCATTGGTAAGCTATGCGTACCGCTACGCTCAGTTCGGCGAATTGGATCGAGGCGTTGATTTAAGCCGAATGGGTATTGAACGTCTGGAGCGCACCATGCAACACAACGTGAACCGGATTGATGAAATCGACGATAGAGTTGATAAGCTTCAGTCAGATATTCGTGCCAGTCGCACCAACGTATCGAGACGGCAGCGACTTGAGTCCCAACTTCGAAGCGTGAACAGCTCCCGGGAGCGTCTTGTAAGGGATATATCCTTTGACTCGAGCCGATTCATGATTCTGCAACGTGTACTGTTCATGGCCGACCTCGACGAGGAAGCCTTACAGCTCGGCGTGCAGGTGATCGAACTCACCGGGGGACGAGTACCGTTTCCGCAATCGCGGGAAGAAAACCGTAGACAAGTCCAGCGCATTTACGGAGATTGATATTAAGTTACCCTGAGGTCGGCATTTCATTCCAGCCTCAGGGTTCTTATATTAGGTATGTGTTAAAGTAACCACATCATTACAGCAATATTCGAATGGTTCACGAATTCAGCATAGAAAATATAGATCACATCGCCGATGTTTTAGGTGTACAGCCGAAGAAAACTGGCAATATTTACCGATTTGAAATCAAAAACGAAAGTGAAAATCGTAAGCTAGCGCTCGAAATTCATCCGGAATTAATCGTTAATGGTGTTCCAAACAGTATCATTACGGTTTACTCCCACAACACTTTCCTGCAACTTCACAACTGCGTCGGATTCGTAGCCAGCGAGATGTTGCATCAGGTAACATTCTTCGGTAAAACGGAGGGCACTACTTCCGGACTAATCGTCGAAAGAGAAGCCGGTTGCAGTTACTATGCGAATGTGAACGACGACATCCTCAAAGGCGACTTTACCACACTTCCAGTCGAACTAATGACCTGTAGCGTGGCCTTGTCACTCACAGAAAGTATTGGCATGGAAGGATTTAGTTTCGAAGACGAATAATTTAGCGGATTCAGACTTTTGATCAGTATAGAACTATACAACGAGACTGGAAACACAATTCCACTCACATCTTCTGAATTTGAACAACTAACCCAAAAAGTAGCTGCTGGAGAGAGTGTTAAGTTCGGTCTAATCGAAATTGTGTACGTTGACGAAGCCGATATCATCGAGATCAATAAAAATCATCTGAATCACGATTACGTAACCGACATCATCACCTTCAGTTACACCGACGAAGACGAAAGTCCTGCTTTCATCGACAATACCGACATTGAAGGCACACTTTACATGTGCGAACCTCGAATTTCAGAACAGGCCGAAGATCTTAATACACCAAAAAAAGAAGAGTTTGCCCGCGTTTTTGTTCACGGACTCCTGCATCTATGCGGATTCGACGACCGCACTCCCGAGCTGAAAGAAATCATGACCCAGAAAGAAAATCAATACCTTATTTCGTAAATTACTTTATGAGAAATAACAACATACTGGATCTGATTATTTACATGGCCAAACGCATTCGTGTTGGCGACACCCTTACCGAAATTAAATCGGATTCACTAAATCATTACAATTCTTCTGAAATCAGTGCGGCATATTCCTGGATTTTGCAAAAACATCCTGCCGTTACCGAACACAAGAAAAAAGACTTTGGGAAATACCACCGCGTACTTCACTTCGCAGAACGTATGCTAATTTCATCTGAGGCATACGGATATCTGCTTGAAATGGTCAATATCGGACTACTCGACAACAGAGAAATGGAACAAATCATCGAAAGAGTGATGTTTCAATCTAGCGAACCCATCGACATCGATAAAGTCAGGAAGATTGTGCAATCCCACGTATTCGACACCGACTCCACGTTTAGAAACCACAACAACATGCTTCGGGGCAACGAGACCATCAACTAAGTATGCATTCATGCGTATTAAGGGAATAAACTACACCCAATTATATGCATACCGTGAACTCTACAAACCCCACGTCTCCCCGCTTTTCAACGTATTATCTGTATAGCATCCCCTGGATTTTACTGGGAGTGTTCATTGCATCCTTCTTTTACGATTTTTCCGACGACATCTTTTTGGTAGGTCCACTAGAAATCACGTTCAACGGCATCCTCAGAATACTTAGTATAAGTGGCCTGATTGGGTTTTTAACGAACTGGGTGGCCATTACAATGCTTTTTAGGCCCCAATTACCACGTCCCATCTTCGGACAAGGCCTCATCCCCGCCCAAAAGCACGTCATTGCTGAGAAACTGTCGGTTTCTATTAGCAAAAACCTCATCAACGCCGAGCATATTCAGCAGAAACTGGTCGATTCTGAAATTCTATCCAAAGTCATACGTGCTGCCGAAAATCAGATATTTTCGCTGGCGGAGGACCCTGAATTTAGAGAGAGCCTGTATGCTTCGTTCACAGATACTATAAGAAACGTTTTGGCCGATGAAGATCTCCGAAAAACACTTTCAGTTCGGATATTGAACGAGTTCGAGAATTCTATGCCAACCTCTTCGCTGGAAAAGTTAGCATTTCAGACCTACAAGCGTTTTCGCGGCGATGAGGCTGAGGCCATTCTTGGACGCACTTTAGAGCAAGTACCACAATTGCTTTACGAAAACCGAGCCGAATTTGATGACATGATCGAATCACTTCCAGCCAAAATCACAAGTCACCGGGATGATATTGAAACATATATCTTGCGTTCGATACAGCAAATTCTCAATGAAATCGACGTCAGGTCAATTGTAAAACAGAACATAAACAACTATGACGAGGGTCGTATTGAAACGCTAATCAAGGATTCGACCATCGACCAATTGCGCTATATCAAATATCTGGGCGGAGTCCTTGGCACCTTTGGCGGACTCTTTATCTGGAACCCGATCGCTGCTTTTATATTGCTAAGTGGTTTGGGAAGTATTCTTTACGTCAGTGATATTTCAATTTCCCGACTAAAATGAATTGCTGATTCCAAAGTGGACTTTTCCGTTCGAGAAACTATCGTCAGGTGAAAGTGCGTAAGAGAAGCGCAACGTACCGAGTGTAACCCGATACGATAGACCAAGTCCACCGGAATAAAGCACATCCGATTCGAAAACATGGTCCTGAAATCCTAATACATCTGGTCGTTCGTAAACCCCACTCGCCCCAAACACGAAGAAATACGAGTTTAGATCAAGTAAATAGCGAAGTTCGACATCACCCCAGACGTACGTGTTCGCCCGAAACTGTTCTTCGAGATAACCGCGAAGCGAGTTCGCACCACCGAACCGAAACAGATCGTCGTCAAAAAACACATCCATCTGCTTGAAATTTCCACTAATTCGGGGTGTTAGCACGAGTCGGGTGGTTAGTGGCATAAAATACTGCGCAAAAACGCCAGCCGCGGTGTAACTGTATGATGTTTTCAGGTTTGCCCCATCGTCTGGTGCGTTTCGAATATCCCGAAATCCCCACGTACCAGAAATTCGATAATGAAATCCCGCGGTCGGATTATACCCTCGATTTACCCTACGTTGCTCCAGAAACAGATTAACCGACTGATTTCGGCCATCTTGAATGCGTGAATCTGCCAATCTCCCATCCCGATCTGTAAATCGACTTTGAAACGTAACTCCAACTTTGTAACCCCGCGGCAATCCAAACGAAGCTGTGGCAGATGCTTGTCTTGAAAAATAGGTACTATCTTGCTGATAAAGATGAACATCCATACCCAAATTCAGTGGCAAATCGGCAACCCAATGCTGTGTGTATCCTAAATTCAGGCGCGACTGTGCCTGTGGTAACCGTTCAAAATACATCTGAGCGCTGCTTCCCTGCGTGATGAGGTTCTCCAAGCGAAGATCTCCCCTTCCAACGAAACTGGAGGTGTTCGCTGCCGACGGATTATATCCAACGATGAGATCAATTGAGCTGGAGTTTATCTCCTCGATTTCAAAAAGCAAAAACCATTCATTCTGATGGTTGATTAATCCGGGTTCAGATACATTTCGCAGAAACGGACTATTAATGAGGTTCTGACGGTATTGTTGAGCGCCTGATGGATTAAATGCTGCATTCTGTTTGAAACCTGCCTCTCGAGACAAGTATGCATTCGTAAGTTGGCGACCACCAATGAATTTTATCCCTGCAGGAATCACTAAGTCGTTTTTATCCTTATTTACGGAAACCGAAACAGTAGTATTATCGGCGTCCAGTTCTACTGCGAGAATAGAAACTTCAGCAAACGGATATCCGACATTTTCCAGGCTATCCAGTTTCTGAACGATGAAACTATCGATGAATTGCGACTCGTATGGTTTGTGCACTTCGTAAACTTGCTCATTAACCTGAATGTGAGATAAGATATATCGATTTCCGGTCGTAAGATACAGTTTCGATTCGCCGGACTCATTCAATGTAGCTACTGAATCCACCTGCACATCAAAAAAGCCCAAATTGGTATAATATTCAAGCAGATCGTTTGTGAGTTGTTCTAAATCAACATTCATCCTCACATCCGATTCCTCTTGATTCACAAAAATCGAGGCAGATGGAATTAAAAAAAGCTGCTGACTCAAAACGGGTGAAGTTAGAATCAGCAGCTTTATAAATAAGGATGCAATAAAACGCATCTAAGGGGTATTTGAACTGATAATTGTTGAAATGAAGTGGAATTTTTCCGGCTTCAACAACGATTAACGAATAATATCACGAACAAATCCAGGAAGTGCAAACGCAGCAGAGTGCATTTCAGCGTTGTAGTACCGAAGTGATGAACCGAAATCTTTCAACCCGGCTTCGATTCGGGCTTTGACCTCATCGCTTAACGGATCGATTCCCTTGCTTGCGTAGGCCATGGACCACATTCCGGTAGGATATAATGGAATGAACGCCAAATACATGCGTGAATAATCAAACACGTTATCTACAGCTCGGAACACAGACTGAATGCTTTCATGATACGAGTCGACCCAAGGGCTTTCTGTCTGACCGGTAAGAACTCCATTCTCGTTAAGTGCAGCATGACATTTATCGTAGAATTCTTGCTTGAACAAATCAACGGCTGGTCCTACGGGATCCGAACCATCGATGATAATAACATCATACTTTTCAGGAACGTCGTTCACGAATGTCAGGCCGTTTTCATAGAGAACGCGCAGTTTAGGATTGCTGAAATCGCCCACTTCTGGCATGTGAAGTTTAGATGCACGAACAACAGCTTCATCAATTTCAACCATGTCAACAGCCTCAACCGAAGGATGCTTCAGCACTTCTCTGGCTGTTCCGCCGTCGCCACCACCAATGATGAGAACTCGTTTCGGATTTGGGTGCGAAAAACATGCAACGTGTGCAATCATTTCGTGATAAACGAACTCATCTTTTTCAGATAACATAACCATACCATCGATGGTCATCAGGTTACCCCAGGTGTCGGTTTCATAAACCTCAACCTTTTGAAAAGGAGTTTGTTCAGAAAACAGGACCTTGTTAACGCCAACAGAAAGACCAGTAGTCCCGTTATAATATTCCAGATACTGAAACGGCATTATTTATTCTCCTGATCGTACCACAAAACAGCTGCGGCAAAAACAGAACCACATTTAACGACTGTATGCTCAACACCAAGTGACTTCACTTCTTTAAGCTTACGACCGCGGTATTCGAATGCATCAACACACATCTGACGAACAGTCGCCTCAACGTCTTTGAGTGGAAGATGGTCTTCGTGTTCCATAATTACGCCAGGTTCTGTTGGATCTTCAGGGATGCCAACCGCGATACACGCAGATATGATGTCACCAGGTTTGTCTGATGAAATATTCGCGTAGGCAATGGGTATGAGTCCGCCTTTGGGCAGGTTTATTTCTTTTACTTCTTTACAAGCGGGAGGCACGATGCTACTCATACGTACCAGGTTTGTGTCGCCTACACCAGCGTCGAGAAGAGCTTTATCGAATGCATTTAAAGGCATATTGCCCTCTCCCACCCCTTTAACAAGTTTGTAAATTGTTGGGGTTTTGACCATTGGTCCGAAAATTTGTGACATGTCAGATAATCTGTTTAAGTGATAAAAATATGTTAGTACCGAAATTAATTCAGGATATTAATTTTATCGGCATCTTTGGGTTTGAACAATAGATCTTACCCGGGACCTACTTTGAATAATCCTCTTTTAATCTCAAAACACCAAACATTCTTCTATAAGAACGACTCTTTGATGTATTACTGGATAATCCAAAGATCA
>JAIUMT010000007.1 GCA_022565415.1 Balneolales bacterium
GTCGATTCGAGTCGGTCGCTGAGTCGGTGCTGAAGCGTGGCTTTTGTTTCAAGCGTCAAATTGATGTTCGATCTGTCGGAGGTTCGCCGCGCTCCATCGGTCTCGGTGGAGGCATAATTGTTGATATTCCAACCAAACGGCCTACGCGATTCGCTGAATTGGCTGGTGTAATCGAGTCCGGCAAGAGCATCGATAATCAGGTTATTCAACGGACGATAATTAAATCCAATCGAGTTCTTGAAATGCTGCACATCCTGCGAGACGGTTTGTTGCAATCGCTCCTGAACCGTCGATACATACGATGATCCCGACGGATTCGTATAACTCACTAGCTCCGGCTTGCTGTGAAATGCTCCTGAAATCACGCCATTTGTGTTGTTTCCGGTCTGAAATGTCTGAAAATTTGTACCTGTGTATGCAGAGGCGAATCGGATTTGAAGTTGACTGTTCGGGAAGATGTTGATGTTGGCTGAGAGTTGTCGACGATATAGTTCATCGGTCGCCAATGCACTGTTCCCCTCCGGAAATGGGAAGTTACCCCCTCCTAGCGGACCATCTTCGCCTGTCCATCGGCCATTCACATAGTAGGTAACTCCGGGAACACCTCCGCTCACCGACAAAGAATACTCCTGATTCACGCCGGTTTCGTACAAGTCCTCCACGTAATTTCGGCTCACAAGCTCGTAGGGTTGCACTTGCTGACCAAGATACACGAACATGGTGTCGGCCTGGGCCTGGGTGGAAGCGAATCCTGTGTTTGCGGGAATAGTTCGCGGATAATTCACGGTTCCTAACGACGATTTGAACTCAAATCGCGGCGCGCTAATCTGACCATTCTTGGTGAATATCTGAATTACACCGTTAGAGGCTTCCGTACCAAATAGCGTGGTTGCAGCAGCGCCTTTGAGAATTTCGACACGATCGATAGATTCCGGATTGATATCGTCGAGTCGCGACGGGGATGTCCCCACTGCCGAAACCGATCCGCCGAATCCGCCACCGCGGTCGACACGAACCCCATCAATAATCACAATGGGTTCATTACTTTGGGAAAGACTGGCAGATCCGCGAATTCGAATTGCTGCTCCCTGGCCCGTTGTACCACTGGATGGAAGTCCGACAACACCTGGAACCCGGCCTTGCAATACATCCGAAAATGATTGAATAGCTGCTCCTTCGAGCTGTTGCTGACCAATGCTACCCACCGAGTTTCCGATTTTACGACGTTCTGTGGGTCCGCCGGCGCCGGTAATGATGACCTCCGAAAGGTTTGTTGTGTTTTCGGATAACCGAACGGTGATTTCGGATGGTTGTCCCGGTATAACTTCGACTGAAACCCGTTTTTCTTGAAAGCCGATATAGCGAAATATGAGGGAGTAATCTCCGGCTTCTGGCACCGAGAGTGTGAATTCGCCGTCGATGTCGGTCGCAGTTCCTGTAGTTGTACCGGCGATAATTACATTAACGCCCGTGAGTGGTTCATTATCTGTAGATGATGTTACTTTACCGTGAATTTGCTGTTGTGCCAACACGTTACTAGCTGCAAGGCATAGCAATAGCGTCAGCAACACAGTAGATTTTTTGCCCATTTTTTTAACTGTATTGTTGAGATTGTATGATTCAACCTCTCACTGACAGTTGTGAACGGGCAAAAAAAAAGCCCGCTCACTGTTTCGACAATGAGAGGGCTTTTTTATTCAGCTGAAATTATGTGTCAGGACACATATTCCTCCATTGTCGCGTTATTTCGAAACATCATACACATACACATCAATCCCATAGACATCGACATCGGTACCATCTGGTTGTTCGGTATGATTGTTGTTTCGTTCACTGGACGTTGGCGTAATTTCAGGTAAATAATGTAGACATAACGGCTTGTTTTGTCTGTGAATAGAATAGAGCCTGAAAATCTGCGATGCAAGCACTTTATTTGCTCAAAACAATGTATGGCATCAATTTAAGCATGCAGATACCTCATTATTCAGGTTTAACAATCAAAAAAGGGCTTACAGAAACCGAAAAAAAATTTAGAATAGGAATTAAAATCCTCCCATTGTTCCAGCATCAGGCTTAGAACAGACCTGGATTTATACAAGCATAGAAACTTATCACATCTACATTGTTCTATAACGTGAGATTTGGAAAGCCTCCGTAGATCCAGACATAAAAAAAGCCAGCCTCCTTTCGGAGACCGGCTTTTTAAACAATACCTTTTCAGGCTGATTAATGGGGATGGATTTAGAAGTCCATGCCACCCATTCCGCCCATACCGCCCATACCTGGATTCGGCATAGCTGGAGCATCATCGCTTGATTTCGGCTTCTCAGAGATAACAGCCTCAGTGGTGAGGAGCAATCCGGCAACCGAAGCAGCATTTTCCAACGCAGTACGAGTTACTTTAGTCGGATCAATAACACCGGCTTTCACCAGGTCTTCGTACACTTCAGTGCGGGCATTATAACCGAAGCTATCTTTGCCTTCTTTCACTTTTTGTACAATGATAGATCCCTCAACACCAGCGTTAGCTGCAATTATGCGAAGTGGTGATTCGATAGCACGACGTATGATATTGAAACCAACTTTCTCGTCAGCTGTGTCAGCTTTGAGATTGTCGATAACGTGAGCTGTACGAAGAAGTGCAACGCCACCACCAGGAACAATACCTTCTTCTACCGCAGCGCGGGTAGCATGAAGTGCATCTTCAACACGTGCTTTTTTCTCTTTCATTTCAACTTCTGATGAAGCGCCAATGTAAAGAACAGCAACGCCACCGGCTAACTTAGCAAGACGCTCTTGAAGCTTCTCACGATCGTAGTCGCTGGTTGTGTTTTCGATTTGAGCTTTAATTTGGTTCACTCGTGCCTTGATATCATCGGCAGTACCTTTACCATCTACAATAACGGTATTGTCTTTGTCGATAGTGATACTAGCGGCCTGACCAAGATAATCGAGGGTAGCATTCTCAAGCTTGTATCCGCGTTCTTCAGAAACAACGGTACCACCGGTGAGGATAGCGATATCTTCGAGCATAGCTTTGCGACGATCACCAAAACCAGGAGCCTTAACAGCTGCGATTTTGAGCGAGCCACGAAGTTTGTTCACAACCAAAGTTGCAAGTGCTTCGCCTTCAATATCTTCAGCGATAATGAGCAACGGACGTCCAGACTGAACCACTTTTTCCAATACAGGAAGAAGATCTTTCATATTGCTGACCTTCTTATCGTAGATCAGGATATATGGGTTTTCGAGTTCGGTTGTCATGCTTTCGCTGTTGGTAACGAAATAAGGAGACAAGTAACCGCGATCGAACTGCATACCTTCAACAGTATCGAGGTAGGTTTCAGTACCCTTAGCTTCTTCAACAGTGATAACACCGTCTTTACCAACTTTTTCCATTGCATCTGCAATCAGATTACCGATGGTTTCGTCGTTGTTGGCAGAAATTGTACCAACTTGAGCGATTTCGTTACGGTCGCTGATGTCGCGGCTGATGTTCTTCAACTCAGCAATTACAGCGGCAACGGCTTTGTCGATACCACGCTTCAGCTCCATAGGATTGGCGCCGGCAGTTACGTTTTTGAGTCCGGTTGCAACAATTGATTGAGCCAAAACAGTAGCAGTAGTTGTACCATCACCGGCGTTATCGCTGGTTCGGGAAGCAACTTCACGCACCATCTGCGCGCCCATGTTTTCAACTTTATCTTCGAGTTCGATTTCTTTAGCAACAGTTACACCATCTTTGGTTATAAGAGGCGCACCGAAAGATTTTTCGATAACGACGTTACGTCCGCGGGGTCCAAGCGTTACTTTAACAGCATTTGCTAGTTTGTCGACACCACGTTTCAAAGCATCACGTGCTTCAACATTATAATGAATATTCTTAGCCATAGTTATTTCTGTGGTTTAGATGTTTTTTGATTTAATACTTTTTGGGGGATTTCATCGCAAATTGCGATTACCCAACGATTCCGAGGATGTCGCTTTCGCGCATAATGAGAAAATCTTCCCCATCCAAATTCAGCTCGGTTCCAGAATATTTGCCGTAAAGTACGGTATCGCCTTCCTTAACAGACATATCGATCTTTGTTCCGTTTTCATACTTGCCCGGACCAGCAGCTACGATTGTTCCACGTTGTGGTTTTTCTTTAGCAGTATCTGGAATAATGATTCCTGATGCAGTTTTTTCTTCGGCTACGTCTGGACGAACCAATACGCGGTCTCCAAGTGGCTTAATTGAGGCCATGTTTGAACTCCTGTTTTATTATTTGTTGTGTTTCTTTGAAAATATTATTTGCCTGCAGCGGCTTTTCTTAACCAAACTCTCGCAGTGATTAATGCTTCACCGCCCGGCAGTTCTGGCACTCTAACGATGAGAGTGCTAAAAAATTATGTGGGGCAAATTTAATAAGATTGACTGCCATTTGTAAATATTTCATTTTTACAATTTAGCAAAATAATGCGAAGAGTGCTAAGACTAATTCCGACTCATTCTGATTGCAAATAAGTCCGGATTCAAGTAGTATGTGCTAACCAAAATCTATTCTTATGAATAATTCTAAGCAATCATCCGAAGATTGGTTTTCCAATCCATCTCGCCGCCACGTTGTAATTTTCTGGATACTTTGGACGACCGGATCTTTCTTTACTATTATCGCTGAAACTGATCTGTTTACACAAAAAGGATCTACTCTAACCTATGTATTCCTCATTCTTGCAGGAGCCCCGGTGGTACAACTGACGCTAAATTACTTAAATAAGAAACCCCAGAATGAAGCTGGTGCCGACCAATAAACAAGTATTATTATCGATTCCATGAAAACACTTATTGAATTCATTGAAGGCAACTGCACCCAGTATGCCTCAAATCCCTACTTATGGGAGAAAAAAGACGGTGCTTATCAACCAACTACCTACGCCGAAACGCTAAAATTAACCCGAATATTCGCGGCCGGACTCATGGCTCTCGACGTCGAAAAAAACGACCGTGTGGCCCTGCTCAGCGAAGGACGAAATGACTGGGTGATCTCCGAATTCGGAATTTTGTTCGCTGGCGCTATCAACGTTCCCCTCAGCGTAAAACTTTCTCCCGTCGAGCTTCAGTTTCGGTTGGTGCATTCAGAGGCATCTGTTTTTGTGATTTCGAACAGGCAATATCCGTCGTATGAACAGATTCGCGAAAACCTCCCAAACCTGAAACATGTCATTTTGCTCGATCCGCGCGAGAATTACCGCGAAAACGAAATCAGCATTAAGCGGGTGATGGAAATGGGTCGGAAATTTCTGAAAAAACATGCTGATGAAGCCCAAAAACGCTCAAATGAGGTAAAACCCGACGATCCGGCCAACATTTCGTATACATCCGGCACGACGGCCGATCCGAAGGGAATTATTCTATCCCACCGCAACTACACAGCCAATGTGGAGCAGGCCCAGTCGTTGATGCACATCCCGCAGGAATACAAAACCCTGCTCATTTTGCCGCTCGATCACTCCTTCGCGCACACGGCCGGCATATACAGTTTTATGGTCAAGGGCGCCAGCATTGCTTCCCTCGAACTAGGGCAAACGCCTCAGGAAACCCTTCGAAATATCCCCATCAATATTAAAGAGGTTCAGCCCGATTTGCTGATGAGCGTGCCTGCGTTGGCCAAAAATTTCCGCAAAGGTATTGAGTCGGCGATTCGTGCAAAAGGATCGTTCACCGAGAAATTGTTTATTAACGCGCTCGAAACGGCTTACGACTACAACCGCGAGGGCCATAATAAAGATACCTGGAACATCCTCGCCCGCATGAAATTGCTCATTTACGACAAGCTCATTTTTAGCAAAATTCGGGAGAATTTCGGCGGGAAACTGAAATTTTTTATAGGCGGCGGGGCGTTGCTCGACATCGAACTTCAGCGCTTTTTTTACGCCATCGGGATGCCGATGTATCAGGGATACGGACTCTCTGAGGCAACTCCCATCATTTCGTCGAATTCGCCGATCAAGCACAAATTGGGATCCTCCGGATACCTGGTTACACCCTTGGAGCTCAAAATTCTGAATGAAGAGGGAAAGGAGCTTGCCGTGGGCGAAAAGGGCGAAATTGTTGTAAAAGGCGAAAATGTGATGGTCGGATATTGGAAAAACCAGTCGGCTACGCGCGAAACTGTTCGTGACGGATGGCTTCACACCGGCGACATGGGATATCTGGATGAGGATGGATTTCTGTACGTTCTGGGAAGGTATAAAAGTTTACTAATTGGCCACGACGGGGAGAAATACAGTCCGGAGTCGATCGAGGAGGCGCTATCGGACCAATCTCCGCTAATTGATCAGGTGATGTTACATAATAATCAGAATCCGCACACCATCGGATTAATCGTACCATCACGAGAAGCAATTTTAAGCCGCCTCAAGAAAGAAGGAATCACCGATTTTGAAACGGATGCAGCTGTTTCCAGAGGAATTGATCTTATAGCTAACGAAATCAACTCCTACAAAAAAGGCGGACTATTCCAAGAAATGTTTCCAGAAAGATGGTTGCCCAGCACGGTTGGGATTCTGAGCGAAGGCTTCACCGAGGACAACAAAATGATGAATAGCACGCTGAAAATCGTTCGTAATAAAATCGAGGAGTCGCACAGAGACCTGATGGACTATCTGTATATGCCCGAGGCGAAAAGCATGCATCATCCCCGAAATCTTGAACAAATGGCCAAATTACTTAAAGGCAAGTAAGTCTTTAAAGTCGACTGGCCATGAGCATGTCGATTTCTCGAAATGGCAAATCGAATTGGCTAGAAAGTGCTTTCTGAGTGAGATTTCGCCGGTAAATATAGGCTCCGTTTCGTAGATCGGTGTTGTTCCAGAGCACTTGTTCGATTCCGCCGGCGTCTCCGATGCTGATTAAATACGGAACCAACACGTTGTTCAGGGCATAGGTGGCGGTTCGTGCAACATTTGAGGGAATATTGGGCACGCAATAGTGAATTACATCGTGCATTCTGAAAACGGGTTTGGAATGCGTGGTTGGTCTGCTGGTGCTGATGCATCCACCCTGATCAATAACGGCATCTACGATTATCGACCCAGGTCGCATCGTGGTGACCATAGGATCGGTGACCCAGCATGGGGCTTTACTGCCTTCGGTGAGTGCGGCTCCGATTACGATGTCGGCCGACTTGATAGCTGCAGTCAGATATTGATGGTTGGCCATAGCGGTGATGATTCGTCGGTCGAGTGCGTTTTCGAGTCGACGCAATGCACTTAAATCGGTATCCAGTACGAAAACCTGCGCTCCGTAGCCCAACGCGGTTCTGGCGGCATATTCGGCAATAATTCCGGCGCCGAGAATGGTAACGGTAGCCGGTGGCACCCCGGAAATCCCTCCGATAATGAGTCCCTGACCGTTCTGACTCGTCTCCAGATAATGCGCGGCAATTTGCACCGTGAGTGATCCCGTGATTTCGTGCATCATGCGCACAATCGGAAAACTGCCATCAACCGACTGTATAAATTCGAATCCGATGCCGGTGCAGTTTTTCTGGATGAGGTCTTTGAAAAAATCGATACTCACATTACCCAGATGCACCGCGGAGATGAGAATTTGTCCGGGTTGCATTAATTCGCGTTCGGCAGCAGTCGGCGGGGCTACCTTGGTAATGATTTCAGCCTTTTTGTACAGTTCACGGGCTGAGTAGCAGATCTCCGCCCCGGCTTCGCTATAGTCGTTATCTGAAAAATGTGCCGCATCGCCAGCGCCTTTTTCAATCAGCACCTCATGACCGTTAGCAACTAGCAGCGATGCTCCGCCTGGCGTTATACACACGCGCTTCTCGTCGTTATCGATTTCTTTGGGAAATCCGAGTTTGATAGAAGCACCACGCGCATGCGTTTTACTCATCTTCTCGAGCGTTTTCAGGCCGTATTGTGACTGTATGTCGGATGGGTTCAGAATTTCCACTTCGCACCGTTTATGAATAAGAGGGCCGAATTTCTGCGCAATTACCAATTATTTGGACAAAAATTTGTGCTGTCTGCTAATCGGAATATAAAACATTCAGCACCGTAGTGCTACTATTATAGAGCGTGAGAACGCTGTTGTCAGAAAGTTTCCCTTAGAAATGCCTTCGCGAGATCGATGAATTCGGATGGTTCCAGTTCTTCAGCCCGGCGGTGCAGACCATTTTCGAGCGAAAACTGTGTTCGTTTGGCACCATCCGGGTCCGATTCTTTCGGAAATGTATCCAGAAGTATGGATTTGATGGAGTTGCTGAGGGTTTTCCGGCGCTGATTAAACGCGGTTCGGATTAACACTTTAAGGAAAACCGGATCAACGCCCGGGTCTGGCGTGTCGAATGTAAGACGCACGACGGCGCTTTCTACATTCGGTTTCGGATTAAACACATGCCTCGAAACTGTGAACAGATACTCGGGTCGTGACCAAATCTGTGTCTGCACACTCAAAATGCCGTAATCTTTGGTTCGGGTCTTGGCGGTGAGTCGTTCGGCGACCTCCTTTTGCATCATGAAAATTGCCTCCGTAAATAACGAACGCTCGTCGATAACGGAGAACAAAATCGGACTTGTGATGTAATATGGCAGGTTTCCGACCACTGATATAGGCCGTTCTGTCTCCCCTTCGCGCTGAAACAGCGATTGCCACGACGTTTTCAGAACATCCTGCTGATGGATTTTCAGCTTGGGATAGGTCGCTTGTAAGAAGTCAACGGCTCGCTCATCAATTTCGATGACTTCGAGTGATGGAAATCGCTCGAGCAGGGGTTCAGTGACCGCGCCGGTACCCGGACCAATTTCAACAACGTTTCCATCGGTAGCGCAACGAACCGAATCGACGATTTTACGAATGATATTTGAATCGGTCAGAAAATGCTGTCCGAGGCTTTTTTTAGGCTTAATACTCATGAGTTACTTTGTTATTCGAATCACATCTACCGGACAAACCGCTGCCGCCCGCTCGTTCAGCTCCCTTTCCGCCTCGCCAACATCCACCTGATACATGCCCCCCTTCTCCTTGCCACCGAGAAGCACACTCTTGCCATCGCGCTTCGACATCTGCCAACGCTCGGGAGCCTGTTCCACGCAATAGTTACAACCTATGCATTTCGATCGATGAAACAGAATTTTCATGCGATGCCAGAGGTTTGAGAAAAATGAGAACTGGCACGTTGAGGCGATTCGGTACTTTTCGCTACAGCCGATTGATCACCGGAAGTTTGAGAAGTCTGCGCCCCCTCATCTTGCGCTTGCGAACCAGCAGATTGAGGCATCTGAGTTCTTGCACCTTGCCCCGATTCTTGCACCCGAACTTCCCAAACATACAAATTATCACCCTCGCGGACACGCTCTCCCACCGTTATCGTACACTCCTGCCCCTGCGTCGCTCCCCCCGCCGGAACATCATCAACATAAATAGAATCCACAGTGTGCTCAACAACTCCGGTCGTATCGCCAATTATCAATAACTGATCGCCAACCTTAATCGACTTCGTCTTAATCCGCACGTGAGCAACGCCCGCTTTCGGATAATAATGCAGTACTTTTCCCACAAAAATCTTCTGACGCGTAGCTGCCGATCCGTACACCGAACTCCACTCGCCCAGTTTGCGTCCCAGGTAATAGCCATCCCAGAATCCGCGATTATACACCGAATCCAGTTGCGACATCCATTCCTTCACACGCTCTTCACTGTAGGTTCCATCAGAAACAGCCTGCGCCGCCTCTTTGTAACACTTCGTAACCGTTTTGACGTACTCGGGCGACCGACCGCGACCTTCGAGCTTGAGCACAGTCACCCCGGTGGCCAGTAATTCATCAAGGAAATTGAGTGTACACAAATCTTTGGGCGACATGATGTATTCGTTGTCAATCTCGAGCGTTGTTCCATCTTCGGTGCTTTCCACTTTATATCCGTGTCGGCAGTTTTGTCGGCACGCCCCGCGGTTGGCCGAAGAATTGTAAGCGTGCAAACTCAGATAGCATTTTCCAGAGACAGCCATGCACAAAGCGCCGTGAGCGAATACTTCAATTTGTATCAGCTCCCCTTTCGGACCTTTAATCTGCTCTTTTTGGATGGTATCGGCGATGTGTTTCATCTGACGCAGACTTAGCTCCCGGGCCAATACCACAACATCGGCGAAATGAGCGTAGAATCGCACCATTTCGATATTTGAAATATTTACCTGAGTTGAGATATGAACTTCAACTCCCTGACTCGACGCGTACGAAATTGCGGCCTGGTCGGCGGCGATTATGGCCGTGATGCCCGACTTTTTGACTTCATCGATCACCCGTCTCATTAGCGGCAAATCGTGATCGTACAGAATCGTATTGAGT
The DNA here is from genome assembly GCA_022565415.1 of Balneolales bacterium. GTDB lineage: Bacteria > Bacteroidota > Rhodothermia > Balneolales > HLUCCA01 > HLUCCA01. The sequence goes on from JAIUMT010000007.1 coordinate 10,345, forward strand.
GTGAGGTAGGTTTTTACGCCATGAAGTCCAGCTAATTCGGCCAGTTTGGGCAGGTCTTCGAGCGTGAAGTTGTTTGTGGCACGGGCGCGCATGTTGAGTTGCTCAACTCCGAAATAAATTGAATCTGCGCCGCCCTGAATAGCTGCATTAAATGAGGCCCAGTCGCCCGCAGGCGCCATGATTTCCGTTTTTCCCATCCGTTTACTGTCAGATAAATTGTGTAGAGTGCTAAATCTGAAAGATACGGGTTTTCTGCATCCGGATTACTGCATTTCGCGTTTCAGCTCGGTGAGCAAAAGCAAGGCCTCGATGGGTGTGAGGCGGTTTGGATCGGTCCCTTCGAGTCGATTTTTGATGGTTTCCCAGCGAGGATCGGTCTGACCTGCAAACAGACTTAATTGCGGAATTTGTTCTTGTTTTTCGACTTCGGATAGGGCTTTTCGGGTAGCTTGCTTGGCAGCTGCAGCTTTGGGTGTTTCGGTGCTACTAGTTGAGCCACCTGAAACACCGTCTGTGGTGCCGTTTTTGTTGGTAATGTCCAGGCTGTGGCGTTCGAGATTGTCGAGAATTTCGCGCGCGCGACGAATGACCGTGTCGGGGAGTCCGGCCATGGATGCAACCTGAATACCATAGCTGTGGTCCGCTCCGCCCTTAACAAGTTTCCTCAAGAAAATGACCTTTCCGTTGTGCTCCTTGACCTGCACGTTGAAATTGACGATGCGTTCGTACATGCTTTCGAGTTCGTTCAACTCGTGATAGTGCGTGGCGAAGAGGGTTTTGGCGGCGACATCGGGCTGATTATGCAGGTATTCGGCTAGCGACCAGGCGATGGAGAGTCCGTCGAAAGTGGAAGTTCCGCGGCCGACCTCATCCAGAAGAATCAGCGATTCGGGCGTTGCATTGTTCAGAATATTGGCGGCTTCATTCATCTCGACCAAAAATGTACTTTCTCCGGCCGCGAGGTTGTCGGAGGCGCCTACTCTGGTGAAAATCTTGTCGACAATACCGATAGATGCGGATTTTGCCGGGACAAAGCTTCCAATTTGGGCAAGAAGTACAATGAGTCCTGTTTGACGTAGAATGATACTTTTACCGGCCATGTTTGGACCGGTGATAATCATGATTTGATTTTGCTGATTATCGAGGTAAACGTCGTTGGGTATGAAGGTTTGTCCGATGGGCATGAAGCGCTCGACCACGGGATGCCTTCCGGCTTTGATGTCCAAAATGGATCCGTCGTTGACTTCCGGCTTCGCATAGGCTCGTTTCACGGCGATGTCGGCCAGTCCCTGAAGAACATCGAGCATGGCAATGGCCTGGGCATTGTCATGAACTGCATCAGCATATTTGGTTATGCGAATACACAGTTGCTCAAAAAGTTCGGCCTCAAGCACAACAATTCGTTCTTCGGCAGAAAGGATTTTCTCTTCGATTTCCTTGAGTTCGGGCGTAATGTATCGCTCAGCGTTGACGAGGGTCTGCTTGCGGATGAAATAATCGGGGATTTTCTCTTTGTGGGAGTTAGTAACCTCGATGAAATATCCGAATACTTTGTTGTAGCCCAGTTTCAGGGAATTGATGCCGGTTTTCTCGACAAGACCTTTTTGAATTCGGGTGATGTATTGCTTGCCATTTCGGGTGATATCGCGCAATTCTTCCAGCTCGTTGTTGTATCCGTCGCGAATAATTCCGCCATCGCGGAGGCTTGCAGGCGGATCGTCGACTAAAGTAGTTCCGATAAGGTCGCGAAGTTCGCCGAGTTCCTGCAGGCGGGCGTCGATAACATGTAAAAGATGATCTTCGTGACCTTCCAGCACCGATTTTATAACAGGAATTTGTTCGAGAGAGCGTTTCAGCTGAATCAAATCACGTCCGTTGGCGCGGTTCACCATAATTTTGGACATGAGTCGCTCGAGATCGCCCATTTGCTTGAGCTGTTCCCTAATTTGAGATCGCAGCTCGTGGTCCTGATACAGCGATTCGACAGCGTTGAGACGCTGAGTGATATCTTCGAGGCGTTTCAGCGGACGCATAATCCAACGACGCAGAAGTCGTCCGCCCATGGGAGTGCAGGTTTCGTCGAGGATTGAAATCAGCGTTCCTTCGCTGCCCCCCTCCTGCAGCCTAGCCGTATGCTCGAGATTTCGTTTCGTGGATGCATCAAGCATCATGAAATCGGTGTTCTCGAAGGCATAAATTCTGCGAATCTGAGCCATAGAGGCTTTCTGATTCTCCTTCACGTAGTGCAAAATGGTTCCGGCAGCTACCCGGGCGACAACCAGATCTTCGACGCCGAAACCTTTGAGAGAATGTGTTTTGAAATGATCGAGCAAAAGACCGTATCCGTAGTCTCCCTCAAAAATCCAGTCCTCTAAAAATGTGGTGACGTAGCCTTTAAAAACTTCGGGTGTGTTGGATTTGAGCTTTCGTGAGAGCAGCAGTTCGGCGGGAAGTATGGAATTTAAAAAGGAGGCAAGCGCGTCGCGGTGGATTTGAGTGAGGGCTAGCTCACCAGTTGAAACATCCGAAAAGGCAATTCCGGCGGTATGACCTTCAATATGAACGGCCATCACGAAGTTGTTTCGTTTGTGATCGAGTAGTTTGTCGGAGAGGGTAACTCCGGGGGTCATAATTTCCGTGACTTCCCGGTCGACAATCTTGCGTTTCGCGGCTTTGGCCGCAGCCGGATCTTCGGTTTGCTCGCACACTGCCACCCGATGGCCCCGCTTAATCAGCTTTGGCATGTACGTGTCCAGCGCGTGGTAGGGAAATCCGGCCAGTGGCGTGGCATCGCCGCCGTTATTACGTTTCGTGAGCGTGATGCCTAGCTCCTTGCTCACCAAAACAGCATCATCAGCAAAGGTTTCGTAGAAATCACCCACGCGGAACAACAGTTTTGTACCCGGATGTTTTTCCTTGATCTCGTAATATTGCCGCATCAGCGGTGTTTTCGCGGTAGATTTTGCCATAATCTTACAGTTTACAAAAAATGCTGTTCAGGTTAAATCAATTTTAAGAGTTTTATTGCTGCGCTGATGGTTACCTGAATAGTATCTGACGGATGCCCGGATTGTACTAATGCACACCACATGCCGTTCCAGCAGCAATACAGCTACTGTTTTTTCATGGAAGCGTAGTTAATAGCTTATACATCAATTGGGATTAATCGACACGGGTTCGTTTTTGGGAACGATTTTAACCTTAAACCTATTTACTTGTTAGAACAATAAAATTATTTGTTTAAACAAGTAAATAATCCTATTTTGAATCAAATCAACATAAACCAAACACATAATACTTTATGAAAACTCTGTTAACATTGGCGTTCGCGCTGTTTTTCTCGACCTCTGCATTTGCATTAAATTCCGACTCCGGAATTGATCATCATTCTGGTACTAACACGGCTACCGAATGGAATATTGACGGTGCTCACAGTGCTGTTAAATTCTCCATCCGACACTTTTTCACGCCCGTACCTGGTGTTTTCGAAAACTGGAGTGGCAAACTCTATTTCGATCCTGAGAATCTTGCTGGTAGCAAAATTGACGTTACCGTCGATGTAAGTAGTGTAAATACACAGAACACCCGTCGCGACGATCACCTCCGCGACCCGGATTTCTTCGAAGTAGATACATGGCCAAACATGACATTCAAAAGTTCATCTATTCGTCAGACAGCTGAAGGTGAGTATGTTGCAACCGGTGAACTAACCATTCGCGACACCACAAAAGAAATTGAACTTCCGTTTAAACTCCTCGGTGTTATGGAAAACCCAATGCGCGAGAACACATTGGTAGCGGGATTTGAAGCAAGCACTACCTTATCCCGACTCGACTATGGCGTTGGTAGCGGAAGCTTTGCCCAGACTGCCGTTATCGGTGAGCAAGTTACCATTGATATTTTTCTAGAAGTAACCCGCGAGATTTAATCAGTTTAGATTAAACTCAAAAGCGTTTATGAAGGTTTGTCAACAATGTTGGCAAACCTTTTTTTGTTTTCAAGTGGTGCAGTTTAGCCGTATTTTCATCCCGAATTAATACATTATTATCTGGTCCCTCAAACGTATTCATTTTATACAAATGGCAGAAGTTCGACGTAAAAAAAAGCGTTTAAAAACTAAACGAAGACGCAGTGGCAGTCAGAAAAAACAGACAAAACGACTTATTGCTATAATTGGTACCGGACTCTTGGTAGTGCTTGTTGTGGCCGGCCTACTAATGAAACGTGTTCTCGATCTACCACTGGATGATGTCACTGAGCCAACTCCAACAGTCCAAGCTCCGGCAGCCTCCCAGCCACTTAGTCCTCGATTGGAGCCCTTGCTCAATATTGCCCGAACCTATGCCCCCGACGACCCTGATGCAGCAACTCCAGCTCGCGCCCTACCAGACAATATTCTTCTAATTCCACAGATTGATATTAACGCTGATGGTATTCCTGAAACACTAACCGCGACGCTTCGAGATAACGGCACAACACTCGACCGCAGATTAAGCAGAGCTGGATTCAGTGGCATAGTTACCAAATTAATTATCTCCCAGGGAGAAGAGACCATTCTGCGAGTTGATGAATACGCCATCAGAGACAGTCAGAATCGAATCATTATCGATCAGGTGCCCGCTACCTACGGATATGCATTTCGTATGTACGAATTCGAAGATGAGTACGACGAAACGCCCTTCGACCGTCCGGTAAGCGTGTTCGACCTGGTAATCGTTGATGAATTCGGTCGTGGAATGAGCGATGAAATCACCATTTATTGGAAACCATCGACCTCCCGCATTGCAGCCACAAACACTTTCGGCGCCCCGGGCACATTTTAATCGCCCGGATTGTCAATCTTTACTATATTTTTAGTCAGTGGATGAACAATTTCAGACGAACCTGAGTTGTGATTTCAACCTCCCGACCATTTTCAGGTCACATCAGCAATTTAAGCTTACCGCAAGCACATTACGGAACCGAAAACCATCAGCATTACCATGACAAATCAGGAATCAAATCTGTTTAATCCGCGTACTATAGTCGTTTTTGCAATTATTTTACTGGCTGCGATATTCCGATTTTTGCCAACGCCACCGAACTTCGCACCCGTCGCTGCTATGGCCATGTTCGGAGGTGCCTATTTCGCCGATAAACGTCTTGCATTGCTGATTCCAATCGCTATTATGCTCATCACGGATCTGTTTTTAGGTTTCCACTCTACGTTGATGGCAGTCTATCTCAGTTTCGCAGCAATGGTTGGAATTGGTGTTTTGGTTTCTCGCAACAAGAACTTCTTTTCGATAACTGCCGGCGCTATCGCCGGATCTATCCTGTTTTTCATTACCACCAACTTCGCTGTTTGGGCGTTGGGATCAGGCATGTTCTATCCGCTCACCATGGAAGGACTCCTGATGAGTTACACCGCGGCAATTCCGTTTTTTCACAACACGTTAATCGGCGATTTGGTGTTCACCGGAGTATTCTTCGGCGGATTTGAGCTCGCCCAGCGTTACTTCCCAGCTTTGAAACTCCAGAACGCGTAATCTACGCTTTTTCACTGCTGCTAGACTTCAAATTTCCCCAAATTTGAGGTAGAAAACCTCCATTACACCATCGTTTACTCTCCCAGCGCATCCCAAAGCGCACGGGAAACCGAGCGAATCAGTTCGAATCCTTCGTTTTGAATTCCAGATGATCGGTCTTCCTGGTTTTTTGTGATGACTGTGAATACATAATCACCTGCCGGAGCGTTGACCAGCACCACCTCCGACTTGGATGCGCTTACCGATCCTTGCTTTGAGGCAGCAGTTACCGTTTTCGGAATTTCAGCGATGGCAGCCTCATCCCACAGCGTTTTTGTCATCAATCGGTATATTTCCTCGCTTCGCTCTGGATTGATGACCTCGCCATTGTAAATCATTTCCACCAAATTAGCCATCTCCCGTGGGGTTGTCTGACCCCATCCGTACCTGCGAAAATCATCTTGACGGCCTTCAGTGCGGGAATTAACGCGAGTGTGTTCCAATCCAAGTCGCTCCATAGCTTCGTTCACCATCGTGCCAGTTCCTCCGAGTTCCTGCATCCACAAGCTGGCGGTGTTATCGCTAAACGACAGACTCAGAAACACCATCTTCCTTAAAGCAATCGCCTCCCCTTCTTTCATGGCCGCAACCACATCAACGCCCGGATAATACAATCGATCTTCGTAGGTGTGCAGGCTGTCGTAGCTAAGTTCACCCTGGTCTACCAATTCGGCAATGCGCACCGTAAGCGGGACTTTAATCATGCTGGCCGTAGGAAAAATGGTGTCGGCTTGAATGCTTATTTCTCGTCCGGTGGGAATATGTTTCACATAAATGCCGGCATCGCCGCGAAAATCCTGTGTCAGGTTGTTCAAATCGAGTTCCAGTTGATTGAAATCGATATGATGGTCGTTGTTTGATGCACACGACGAAGCTATAAAAGCGAGAATCAGTATAACTGATGCAAATAGATTGAAACGCATAAGACGAAGATGGTTGGTGGTAATTTGATTTATAGCGGTAATATCAGAAAAAAAACAGAGCAGTTCTGTACCGAGTTTAAAAATCCTGCAAAATAACCTATTTTAGGGTGCTGATTGCGAGACATCAGGATTCGAGATAAAGTCCGGAACCATAAAATGGGCTTCACCTCCGGTTTTGATGTTACCGTTCCAGCAAGCCGAGTAACCCCACCACACCGAAACGGACTTGCCCATGATAAAAGAACTGCTGCAGCCGGAAATAGTTGAATTAATTCAGGAACAAAAATGGGAAGAATTACGGGAAATACTGGAAGAATGGCCCGATGCTGAAATTGCCGACATTCTAATTGACCTGCCGGAAGAAGATAGCATCGCATTTTTTCGAATTCTACCCCGTCATATTTCATCTGAGGTATTTTCGTACCTGGATTCTGAAATTAAGATCAATCGTTTGTGTGAACTTACAGCAGAAGAAACACGTCAACTGCTTGCGAATCTCCGTCCTGATGATAGAACAACGCTTTTGGGCGAACTTCCAGGGCAGATTACCCAAAGGCTCCTCAATTACCTTAATCCGCAGGATTTAAAAGAAGCCCTTCAACTACTGGGTTATCCCGAAGAGTCTGTCGGACGTTTGATGACGCCCGATTATGTGGCTGTTCGTCAGAGCTGGACCGTCGAAGAAGCATTGCAGCACATCCGAAAGATGGGCAAAAGCAGTGAGACCATCAACGTTATCTACGTTACCGATACGTCTTGGAAGCTAATCGATGCCATTGAGTTACAAGCTTTTATCCTGGCTCGACCAGATGCGACCATCGACGACCTCATGGACGATACATTTATCTCCATTGAAGACACGCAGGATCGGGAAGAAGCCGTTCAAGTGATGCAAAAGTACGACAAAGTTGTGCTTCCAGTGGTCGATTCGGAAGGTGTGCTGCTAGGAATTGTAACGGTCGATGATGTTTTGGATGTAGCCGAAGAAGAGGCCACCGAGGATTTTCAAAAAATGGGTGGTGTATCGAAACTAGATACCCCCTATATGTCGGCATCCATCTGGACGATGTTTAAAAAGCGGGGCGGATGGTTGGCGGTTTTGTTTTTGGGTCAGATGTTAACCGCATCGGCAATGGAGAGTTTCGAAGATCAGCTTCAGGCCGTAATTGTATTAGCAATTTTCATCCCGCTTATTATCTCCAGTGGTGGAAATAGTGGATCTCAGGCCACATCTCTGATTATTCGTGCGATGGCCGTCGGCGAAGTAACCTTGCGCGATTGGTATACGGTAATGCGTCGTGAGGTCATAACCGGGGTTATTCTAGGACTTTTTCTGGCCGTAATCGGACTCTTTCGGGTGCTGGCATGGCAATGGTTTGGTTGGTACGACTACGGCGTAGATTACATCCTTATCGCAATAACGGTTTCTATCGCTCTGATTGGAGTGGTTTCATGGGGATCGTTGGCCGGAAGTATGTTACCGTTTATCTTGAGGAGGTTTAATCTGGATCCGGCTACGAGCTCGGCACCGTTTGTTGCGACATTGGTGGATGTAACGGGACTATTGATCTACTTCGGCACAGCGGCGTGGATTTTAAGTGGCGGAGTGGGATAAACATACCCGCAAGCAGGCTAATTGGCTTTCATCAGACTATATTAAAATCACGCAATTTGGGGCAAGAAAAACACTTTGCATGCAATTGCGGAGGCGGAAATTGGCACTTAATTCGTTCGACGAAGCGAGCTTGTTTCGATGGGCATATCAGTTCTGCTACGACTCAATAGGAAGTCGAAAAATAATCGAAGTTCCAAAATCGGGTTTGCTTTCAACCTTAACCGACCCACCAAGCAAATCAATAAGTTGCTTGGCTATGGTGAATCCGAGTCCGCTGCCCTGTTGCTCGTTCTTATCGCGATCAATTTGCACAAATCCGCCCATAAGGTTCACCTGTCTGGTATCCATTCCAATACCGTGATCACGAATGGTGATTTCAACAGCGCCAGAAATAATCCTATTGGTAATGTGCACTTTCTGACCTTTTCTCGAGAACCGAAACGCATTGGAAATGAGTTCTTCGCAAATCTTTTCGAAGTCACGGTCGGTAACCGGAATGTCAACATCATCAATCTGAATTTGCAGGTCGTCGGGTCGGTTGTGTTCGTGGGCAATCGTGTCGGCAATCTGAATCATATATTCAGCCAATGACAACAGTTTTGCTGGTAAACGCGCCCTCATCTTTGGGTTATGCTGCTGAATTTGAAGCTCGCTGAACGCAATATAATTCTCGATTAAACGGTTAAGTCGCTTGCCGGAATTATAAATGTGCGTTAGAAATTCTTTGTATTCCTCTTTGGTATTCGTCTCGATGTTATCGAGTAGGTACTCTGAAAAACCCATGATTCCTGTAAGCGGTGTACGAAGTTCGTGGGGAAGAGAAACTGCCAGACTGGTACGAAGTTCATCAAACTGTCCTTCGTATCGTTTACCAACAGCTTGCGACTTCTCCAGCCGAATCTTGATAGTGTCTAGTAAATCTTCGCGGGAAACAGGCTTGGTGAGGTAATCATCCGCCCCCAGATTCATGGCTTCGCGCAAATCCATTACTTCCGTTTTAGCTGTGAGGAAAACGAACGGAATGGATCCGGTAACGGGGTCTTTGTTGAGTTCCTTGAGTAGTTTGATGCCGTCCATTTCGGGCATGATGACATCACATAAAATGAGGTCGGGTAAAATTTGGTGCACTACATCAAAGGCTTCCAATCCGTTTTTGGCTATGCGCACATCGTACCCCTCTTCCTGAAGAATATCACGAATACATTCGCGAATACTGACATGGTCTTCAACAATCAGGATTTTTATCATGGTGAGAAAATGAAATGGGGTTGTCTGAAGCTGGATAACGGGATTGAAGTAGTACCTGCGAATAGTACCATCATCTAAGCTCATAATCAATTAAAACGGCCCGAAAAAAAGGACAAATTCAGAAACGTTTCGAGAAATTCAGAACGTTATCTAAAGTAATGAACAAACCTATAAATTATATATCGACCATTGAGAAATGGTTTTCTGATAAGCAGTGGAGCATTTTCGATTTCCAGCGGGAGTGTTGGGACGCGGTTCTAAATGGCGACGATGGTATTTTGAACGCACCAACGGGTTCGGGCAAAACATTGGCATTGTGGTTGCCTTTTGTGATGAAGGCGTTGGCTGAGAATCAATTACCTTCAAAGAAAAAGAAGGGCATTCGGTTGTTATGGATTACCCCACTGCGGGCTCTGGCGCGAGACACAGAGCAATCATTGGCAACATCGGCGGCTGATTTCGGAATTCCCTGGCAAGTTGGTCGCAGAACCGGAGACAACACGACTGCAGAAAGAAATAAAATCAAGAAACATCCGCCCGAGGTTTTAATCACCACCCCGGAAACACTCCATTTGTACCTGTCTCAGCGCGATTACCCTACGTTATTTCGAAATTTAGATGGTATAATTGTCGATGAGTGGCACGAACTGATGGGTACAAAGCGAGGAGTGCAAACCGAAATAGCCATCGAACACCTGCGCTCTGTCCAGCCCAATATTCAGTTATGGGGCATATCTGCCACCATTGGCAACATCAGCGAAGCGGGAAAATCATTAGGCATTTCGGATGAGGGTAGACTAATTCGCGCCGAGGTTCAAAAGGAAACTCAGATTAAAACGCTGCTGCCCGAAACGGTCGAAAACTTCCCCTGGGCCGGACATATCGGTCTGAAATTACTCCCGAAATTGCTTCCTGTTATTCGAGATAGCAGGTCGGTGTTACTGTTCACGAACACCCGAAGCATGACCGAAATCTGGTATCAGAACATACTTGAGGCGGCGCCAGACTTAGCCGGACTAATAGCTATACATCATGGGTCGTTAGATCAGGCTACCCGTAACTGGGTAGAAAATAGTTTGCACAGCGGAGCGTTAAAATTGGTCATCTGTACGTCGAGCCTGGATTTGGGCGTTGATTTTGCTCCGGTGCAGACCGTTATTCAGATTGGGTCGCCAAAGGGAGTGGCCCGATTTATGCAGCGCGCCGGAAGAAGCGGACATCAGCCCGGGTCTGTCTCCACCATTTACATGGTGCCCACGCATGCGTTAGAGATCCTCGATGCCATTGCGATTCAGCAGGCGGTGCGGTCGGGGCATATTGAAAATCGTCCGGCCCTATACAAACCACTAGATGTTCTGGTTCAATTTGTGTGCACACTAGCCACCGGAGTAGGATGTAATTCGGATGAAGTTTTTGCCCAGATGGTACAAACAGAAACCTATCGTAACCTTACCAAAGCCGAGTGGGATTGGGTGCTAACCTTCGTAACATCTGGCGGACAGGTATTGCAGAAGTACGATGATTACACCAAGGTTCACATTGCCGACGACGGAATTCTGCACATTGTTAGTCGGAAAATTGCCATGCGCCACCGCTTATCGATAGGAACAATTACTTCTGATGCGAATCTGAAGGTGAAATTTCTCAAAGGTGGCTATCTGGGCACCGTTGAAGAATCGTTCGTTTCGAGGCTAAAACCTGGCGACATCATGTTATTCGCCGGACGCTATCTGGAGTTTGTGCGCCTCAACGATCTTACTGTTTTAGTGAGGAAGTCTGCGGCAAAGAAAGGTGCTGTTAGTAAATGGATGGGGGGAAGAATGCCGCTTAGCTCCTATTTAGCCGATCAAATTCGGACACTTTTGCATAATATCGACTCTCCAGAGGTGCTGAATTATCCCGAACGAATCAGCATCCACCCTCTTCTGGAAACACAGAAGGCGTTGTCGCGATTGCCCGAAGAATCGGGATTTCTGATTGAAATCATACGGTCGCGCGAAGGTTGGCATCATTATTTTTATCCGATTGATGGCAGAACGGTCCACGAAGGGTTGTCATCGCTAATAGCCTGGCGCATTGGTCGCAAAACACCCCTATCGTTTTCGATTGCAATAAATGATTACGGATTTGAGTTGCTTTCAGATCGGGAAGTGGACGAGGAAATTCTGCGCGATAAAACATTGTACACCGACGAAAACCTAATGAATGACATCAAAAATGGCATAAACGCAGCTGAAATGGCGAAAAGACAATTTCGGGAAATTGCCCGGGTTTCGGGACTAACTTTTCAGGGATATCCGGGTAAGCGTGTGCAAAACAAGCACCTTCAAGCTAATGCATCGCTATTATTCGATGTTTTTGAGAAGTATGAGCCGGATAATTTGTTGGTCAAGCAAGCCTACGATGAAATTATTCGACAGCAGATTGATGAGGTTCGCCTCAGGAAAACGTTACAACGAATTCGCGAAAATGATATCATCATAACCCGACCGAATCGGTTTACACCGTTCAGTTTCCCTATTATGACCGACCGGTTGCGCTCGAAAATGTCATCTGAAAAGTTGGAAGACCGCATCCGCAAAATGTATCTGAAACTAACAGCTGATTGAGGATGATCCTGCAGTTTAGCAAGTAGCATTGTAGCCCGGATACAGTAATATATCGACGTTTTGGAATCTTGACTCTCGTGGAAAAATCAATCAAATATTAACAACCATTTTAGAATGAAACTGCAGCTCAACAACCAAGCGGTGACCCTTTTACCTGAAAAGGCTATGTTTCTGGATAAATCAGAAATTTTGTTGGTTGCGGATACGCATTTTGGCAAAAGCGGCACGTTTCGTCAGGCCGGGGTTGCGGCACCAATAGCTTCGAATACCGACGGGGTTGCCCGTCTCGACCAGCTTATAAAACGTATTAACCCGAAACGATGTATTATATTGGGTGACTTTTTCCACAGTCGTATGAATCAAAGTTGGAAAGAAGTCGCGGCGTGGACCTTACAGCAACGGAATCCAGTAATTGAGTTGGTGAAGGGAAATCATGATATTCTAGACGATTTGGATTACAGCAGGGCTGGAATTGTTCTTCACAAAGAATATCTGGATGTAGACGGATTTCGTCTACTACACGATTCGTCGGAAGTTCAAAAGACTGAATCCTCGCGTGCCGACAAGCAAATAAGTCCGTCTCTTAAAGAAAAGGTCTCTGACAACATAGTTTCCGTCACAAACAAAACTCAGCGAACGCACATTGCTACCCACTTCACCATCAGCGGCCATATACATCCGGGTATTCGAATGAAAGGATATGCAAAGCAATCGTTAATGTTACCGTGTTTTCATCTATCAAAAAATGGATTCCTTTTACCTGCATTTGGCACTTTTACAGGTTTAGCAGAAATTCGAGTCACTCCCGATTCCCGAATCTTTGTGCCAATCCCTCAAGAAGAGGTTGTAATTGAAATCAGCAAAGACCGATAAGCAGGCTACTAAATCATATAGCAGCGCTCCAAAAACTCCACCCCAGTGCCAGTGCAGTTAACAATCTTCTTGCTTCTCAAATTCTAATCTTTTGGCAACTAATTTTCCTTATTTTAGTCCCCAAACACTTATTGATTTTTCTGCTACGCATTAAGCTTGACCCGCTTAATCTCATTTGCCGTAAACTATATCGAAATGGATCAGACGAAACTTTTCCAAAGTATCGTGCACACTACGAGTGATGCAATTTTAATACTTTCCGCTCCAACGGAA
>JAIUMT010000008.1 GCA_022565415.1 Balneolales bacterium
ATTGAGATCATGAATGATCGGTAGTGTCATTTTGCGTTCGATGATATCGTTGGCTGTAGACTTTCCTGCATCAGACTAATCGTAATCAAAGAAATAATCGCTAACTTGAAATGCAATGCCCATATACTCACCGAAATCGCGGAGAGCTTCATGTTGCTGTGCGTTGTCGGTTGCACTAACCGCTCCGCACTCACAACAGGCGGAAATCAGACTGGCAGTTTTCTCAGAAATGACCTTGAAATACCGCTCTTCGGTCATGTTTTGAAGTTTTGAGGCTTTAAGTTGGCGCAATTCACCTTCGCTCATTTTGCGAACCGCCTCAGAAACCACTTTTAGAAGTTTGAATTCATCTCTGTGCAGGGCTACAAGCAAACCTTTGGCGAGCAAAAAATCACCTAAAAGAACACTGGCCTTGTTCTTCCAGATATAATTGATAGACATCAATCCGCGCCGTTCGTTGGCTTCATCTACAACATCATCGTGAATGAGCGTTGCTGTGTGAAGAAGCTCAATCATGGTGGCTGCGATGTAGGTGCGCTCGTTAATACCACCGCAAATTCGAGCAGTATGAAACACCAAAGCCGGACGTAGCTCTTTGCCTTTGGTTTTAAGCAGGTAGTTGATGATCTGGTCGAGAAGGAATACATCCGACTTAACAGCTTTTCTGAAATATCTGCGAAATTCTTTCAGGTCTTTAGCAATTGGAGCTTGAATATCTTCCAGTTTTACCGGTTTAGTTCGATTTTCGTCCGATTTAATACTATTTTGCTTGGCGATAGCCGACATGTTCTGGGTTTTATTAAAAATTTTGTAACAAATGAGCGGAAATATCCTGATTTTAGGGACTTCCCAGCGGCTTTTTAAAACTATTAGTTTGAACGCTTAAGTTCATAAATAGAAATCAATAAACATAACATTTATAGCATTGAAAACGATCAAAAGAATCGGAGTTTTTACAAGTGGAGGCGATTCGCCCGGTATGAACGCAGCTGTTCGTGCTGTAGTGCGAACGGCCCGTGCCAACGATCTGTCGGTTGTTGGAATCCGTTACGGGTATCAAGGTATGATCAAGGGTGATTTTGTTGAAATGGATGGAAGTTCTGTCTCTAATATTATTCAACAGGGTGGAACTATCCTCAAATCGGCCCGATCAGACGAGTTTAGAACGGTTGAAGGGCGCCAAAAAGCAGCTCAAAACGTATTAGACGCAGGTATTGATGCGCTTATCGCCATTGGGGGTGATGGTACATTTCAAGGTGCCACCAAGCTAAATGAAGAGCATAATGTTCAGGTGGTTGGTATTCCAGGCACTATAGATAACGACCTTTCTGGCACCGATGAGACAATTGGTTACGATACCGCATTGAACACTGCCATGGAAGCCATCGATAAAATACGGGACACCGCTGATGCCCATGAACGTTTGTTTTTGGTAGAGGTAATGGGGCGTGAGGCCGGTTTTATCGCTCTGGAAACGGGAATTGCTGGCGGTGCTGAATTAATTATTTTGCCGGAAACATTAAATAACCTCACCGATATTAAGGCTAATCTTAATGAAGTCTTTCGTGCACAACGCCGAAGTAGTTTGGTAATTGTAGCCGAAGGCGGACAAACCGGCGGGGCATACAAATTAGGTGAAGATCTTAAAGAAGATTACTCCAAGTTCGAAATGCGTGTTTGTATTCTTGGTCATATTCAACGAGGTGGCTCGCCGACTGCGCGCGACCGCGTTTTAGCCAGCCGGTTAGGGTATGCAGCTGTGAATGCATTAGTTGATGGTCATACCAACGCAATGGTGGGTGTAATCAATAACGAAATCAAAATTACGCCAATCAAGAATACCTGGTCTAAAAAGAAAAGTATCAATTACGAACTACTCGACCTCGCAAAAACTCTTAGCTAATTATGATTAAACTCGATACGACCTCGGCCAGGTCATTTCTAAAGGATGGCCACCTCGAAGAAGCACGGAAGGCTTCTGAACAGTCATTGCACGCTCTATTGACCAAAACAGGAGCTGGTCCTGAATGGTTGGGTTGGCTCGATATTATGAAGAACCCCAATGACGCCCTTCTGAGTGAAGTCTCTGATTTGGCCGCTGCAATTCGAAAAGACGCTGATGTGTTTATTATCTGTGGTATTGGCGGGTCGTATCTTGGAGCTAAGGCTGTAATTGATGCATTAGGTTCATTTTTCCCGGGTAAACTTCCCGAAATCATCTATGCGGGTCATCAAATGAGCGCCCGTTATTTGAATGAGTTGGTAGCCTATTTAGGTGAGAAAAAACCCGATGGTTCAGCTAAGTCCGTTTATTTGAATGTAATTTCGAAGTCAGGTACAACTACTGAAACCGCCATGGCATTTCGTATACTTCGCGACTGGATGCAGTCTTCCTACGGAGCCGACTCCAAAAAAAGAATTATCTGCACGACGAGTGAGTCAGGCGGGGCGTTAAATAAAATTATCGAAGCCAATGGGTATAAAAAGTTTGTTCTGCCCGACAATATCGGCGGACGATTTTCTGTGCTATCACCTGTCGGTTTGCTTCCGATTGCAGTAGCCGGATTCGACGTCCAGTCGCTTTACTACGGCGCAGTAGCTGAATACGAACGCATCCTCAAAACTCCAAACGACCGCCTCGAGTACACTGGAATGCGCTATGCATTATACAAATCCGGTTTCAAAGTCGACGTAATTGCCTCGTTCGAACCCGAACTGAAATCTTTCGGCGGATGGATGCAGCAATTGATGGGAGAGAGTGAAGGTAAAAATCATAAAGGATTGTATCCCGCTGTTCACGCTTACTCGACCGATTTGCACAGCTTAGGCCAAATGGTTCAGGATGGAGAACGCAACTTGATTGAAACCTTTTTGGTTGTTGAAAAGCCTACATCTGATGCAAAATTGCCCTCAGATCCCGATAATTACGACGGATTAAACTACCTCGCGGGCAAATCCATCCACGAAATTAATACCAAAGCCTACCTGGGAACGCGTTCTGCACATCACGACGGAGGTGTTCCAGTAATGAGCATTCATATTGACTCTATTTCTGAAGAGTCGATAGGGGCGCTTATTTTCTTTTTCGAAATCGCAAACAGAGTTTACGTGTATAATTTGGGTGAAAACCCATTCGATCAGCCGGGTGTAGAGGACTATAAAAAAGCCATGTTCAGGCTGCTTGGTAAGGAATAACTATGTCGAATACTATTATAAAGCCTGATGCATCCCATTTTAGGTACATTGCTCTGGCGGGAAATATTGGTGCAGGGAAATCATCCTTAACCGGATTATTGTCGAAGCATTTTGGATGGCAAGCGTATTACGAGTCTGTAGATGACAATCCGTATTTGCCTGATTTTTATGAAGATATGAAGCGATGGAGTTTTAATCTTCAGATATACTTTTTGTCGGCTCGGTTTCGGAGTCAGAAGGAGATGTTGGGAGTTCGGGAAAGTTTCGTTCAAGATCGCACGATTTATGAGGATGTAGAAATTTTCGCCAAAAACTTATTCGAAATGGGCTTGATGAGCGAACGCGACTATAAAAATTACGGAGCGTTGTTCCAGGAAATGAGTGATTATCTGCGTCCGCCAGACTTGCTGGTGTACCTGCGAGCCAAAGTACCAACGCTGGTGAACCAGATTCAACAACGAGGCCGTGATTACGAAAGCTCCATCAGAATCGACTATTTGGAGCGATTGAACAGCCTTTACGAAGACTGGATAGACCGATATCCCCATCAAAAGCTCATCATCGAAACGGATAATCTGGATTTTGTAAACGATCGCGAAGATCTTGGCAAGGTTATATCCCACATCGAACAAAGAATGTTCGGACTTTTTTCAAATCCTTGAATTTGGGCTTAATTTCTCTTATTTTAGTAGGCTATAGGATATTAGTATGCTCGAATTCAAAATTAACGAAATACCAAAAGGTAAATCATCTACAACGCGGGTCTTCAAACCAGAAGATTTACATGTGGAGGGGGTTTCCTTCGACGAACTTCAGCTTGCTGTCGATTTCGAAAAGCGTGAAGCTGTTTTGGTAGTTGATTTTCGTATTAGTGGCCAGGTAGAACTTGTTTGTGACCGATCTCTGGATAAATTTTGGAGCCCGGTTTCTGGCAATTATACCATTCTTTTTAAAGAAGCCGCTGATTTCGAATCAGAAGATGAGCAAACTGCTGTTCGCCGTTTAGATATTTCGGGAAATATTATTAACATAGACACCGAAGTACGCGACACGGTAATGCTTTCTGTTCCGGTTCGAAAAATTCATCCTCGATATTTCGATGAAAATGGTGAATTGATTGAATTTGAACATAGGGTGGAGGAGCCATCAACCATGGATCCCCGCTGGGAAGCACTTAAAGTTCTTAAAGAAAACACTAGCAATAATTAAGTATTAGTAATGGCACACCCGAAACGTAAGACCTCGAAATCACGTCGCGACAAACGTAGAACTCATCACAAACTTGATGCAGCTACGCTAGCAACTTGTACTAACTGTAGCGCCGTGCATCGCATGCACACCGTATGTGGCTCATGTGGGCACTATCGTGGCCGTCTGGTTATGGAAGTTAAAGCGTAACAGCATTATAGCTCAATTTATCTGCCGTATTTATGATTAGAATCGCTGTTGATGCCGTTGGCGGGGACTTTTTTCCGCAAAATCCAGTACAGGGCGCTATCGAAGCCGTTGCCGAGAATAGTGAACTTAAAATTATATTGGTCGGACCGGAAGATGTCTGTAGAAAAGAACTTGAGCGTCAGGGTTACACTGGCGATCAAATTGACGTTTTCCATGCTCCCGATATAATTGCCATGGACGATGCCCCCGCTCAGGCAGTCAAGAGCAAGCCGCAGGCATCAATTCCTGTCGGACTCACACTGCACGCCAAAAAGCAATGTGATGGCTTTGTGAGTGCCGGTAATACCGGTGCTCTACTTGCAGCCTCAGCTTTTATTCTGGGACGATTAGACGGCGTTATACGTCCCACAATCTCATCTGTTTATCCGACCACCAAAGGGCTTGGTCTTATGGTGGATGTCGGTGCTAATCTGGAAGTAAAACCCGAAATGTTGTATCAGTTTGCCCTCATGGGCGAGGTTTACGCTCGTGAAATAATGGGTATTGATACACCAAGGGTTGGTCTTTTGAATGTTGGTGAGGAAGAAGAGAAAGGAACTGAGGTTTACCGCAAAGCCCATGAACTCCTGAAACTACATCCCCGCTTTGTAGGGAATATCGAAGGAAGAGATATTCTCCTCGGAGAGGCTGATGTTTATGTCTGCGATGGTTTCACAGGGAATCTTCTTTTGAAATTTGGCGAGTCTATACCGGCAGCTTTACAAGATCTTATTCAGGCTACGATTGTTCGCCAAAACTTACCTCCAGAGTCTATCAAACCAGTTTTGGGTATTCTCAAACAAGCACTTTCCCCATTTGATTATCAATCGGTTGGTGGTGTTCCATTTCTCGGCGTGAATGGCGTGAGTCTTGTTGGCCATGGTGGCAGTTCGCCTCTGGCTATCAAGAACATGATCTTCAATGCTGCCAGAATGGTTACGCATCGTGTCAACGATAAGATAGTTTCTTATCTGAACTGAAATATCATCCAATGTCCTCATCTTTAAAAGCTCGTATCACATCGGTGGGTCACTTTCTACCCGATGACAAGTTGACTAATGCCGATCTTGAAAGACTTGTCGAAACGAACGACGAGTGGATCCGAACCCGAACAGGAATTACAGAACGTCGCGTATTGAAGGATCCAGACAAAGGGACTTCTTACATGGCAGAACGAGCAGCCCGCGAAGCAATTGAAAAAGCCGGTGTTGATCCGACTGAAATAGATGCCATTTTGGTAGCTACAGTAACTCCGGATTATATGTTCCCAGCTACAGCTTGCCTTGTTCAAAAACGCCTCGGATGTACAAATGCATTTGGTTACGACATTTTAGCTGCCTGCTCAGGGTTCGTTTATGCGCTGTCTACCGGCGCGATGATGATCGAATCTGGGCGGTACAAAAAAGTACTGGTAATAGGCGCCGACAAGATGAGCTCAATCATCGATTATACCGATCGCGCTACATGTATCATTTTTGGTGATGGAGCCGGCGCGGTACTTCTCGAAGGCACTGAAGACGGAACCGGCGTTCAGGATTTCATCCAGCGCTGCGATGGCGACGAAGACGAATTGTTGTGCATGCGAGGTGGAGGGAGTAAAAATCCGGCCAGTCACGCTACTGTTGAAGAGAAAATGCACTTCATACGTCAAGATGGCAAAACCGTTTTCAAAAAAGCCACAGAAGCCATGGCAGACATCTCTATGGAAATCATGGAGAAGAATACTCTTGATTCGGGCGACGTTGCATGGTTAGTTCCACATCAGGCAAACCAGCGCATCATCGACGCAACTGCACGCCGAATGGGTCTAGGTACCGACAAGGTAATGTCTAACATTGCTTTTTACGGAAATACCACGGCCGCAACTATTCCTTTGTGCCTATATGATTGGCAAGACAAGCTGAATCGAGGCGATAATTTAATTCTTTCAGCATTTGGTGGTGGATTTACCGCCGGTGCTTTGTATTTGAAGTGGTAAACATAGCTTATTATGGCTAAATCAGCATACATTTTCCCAGGACAAGGATCACAGTTCACCGGTATGGGCAAAGAAGCTCATGATTCCAGTGAAGCTGTTAAAGGACTATTTAACCATGCTAATGATATCTTAGGTTTCGATTTAAGGTCGATCATGTTTGAAGGTCCGGAAGAGACACTACGACAAACTGAGTACACACAACCAGCAATTTTTCTTCATTCAGTTGCAGTGTTCCAGACACTCGGTGCAGTTTGTGACTCCGTTGCAGGGCACAGTCTGGGTGAGTTTTCAGCACTCGTAGCTTGCGGGGCAGTTTCATTTGATGATGCCCTTGTGATTGTCCGCAAACGAGGTCAGCTCATGCAACAGGCCGGTTCTATTAATCCGGGCACAATGGCAGCAGTTATTGGAATGAGCGACGAACAAGTGGAGGCCATTTGTTTAAAAGCCTCGACCAATGATGAAGTCGTTGTTCCAGCTAATTATAATTGTCCGGGACAATTGGTTATTTCAGGCAACGAAGCAGCCATTGACCGTGCTATCGAAATGCTCAAGGCAGCAGGATGTAAAATTGCGAAGAAGCTTCCTGTAAGTGGTGCATTTCATTCACCTTTGATGCAACCAGCGTTCGACGGACTCCAGGCTCAGCTTAGATCTTTAGCGATTTTAACGCCTATTTGCCCTATTTACAGTAATTACACCGCAAAACCAACAACAGACGTAGAAGAAATTCGTGATAATCTGCTAAATCAGTTGATGAATCCAGTTCGATGGACACAAACGCTCCAGAACATGGAAAGTGACGGATTTACGCAGTATGTTGAGGTCGGTCCGGGGAAAGTATTACAGGGTCTTGTTAAAAGAACCATAAAATCAGCAGAAATTAACGGATTTCAGTAAGGAGTTTATCATGTCATTTTCATTAGAAGGTAAAACGTGTCTGGTAACTGGTGCCGGTAGAGGCATTGGCAGAGCAATCGCATTGGCACTTGGTGCTGCCGGAGCAGATGTCGCCATTACGTATTCACGCTCAGAAGGCCCTGCAAAAGAAGTTGAAGCCGAAATTATAAAAATGGGCCGAAAGGCACTCATTTTTCAGGCAGATGCAATAGACGGCAAGCGAGCTGACGAAGTTATTGGCGAAATTACCAAAGCCTGGGGTAAGCTCGACATCCTTGTTAATAACGCTGGAATCACCAAAGACACGCTCATCATGCGCATGAGCGAAGAGCAATGGGATGATGTTATTGAAACGAACCTAAAGAGTGTGTTTAATTACAGCAAGGCTGCTGTACGCCCCATGATGAAACAACGATCCGGATCAATTATAAATATTGGTTCCATAGTAGGTGTTTCAGGAAATGCTGGCCAAACCAATTATTCTGCATCAAAAGCGGGCATGATCGGTTTCACGAAATCACTCGCCAAAGAGTTGGCAACCCGAAATGTAAGGGTCAACCTGGTTGCACCCGGGTATATTACAACAGACATGACCGATAAGCTTGGAGAAGCAACGCTCGAAGCTATTAACAAATCAATTCCTATGGGGAAAGGTGGTCAGCCAGAAGACGTTGCAAATGCCGTTCAATTCCTTGGCAGCGATGCATCAGCCTACATAACAGGCGTTGTATTACATGTCGATGGCGGGATGGTAATGTAACTACTGCTTTTTTTGCGTAAGGTGTACAGACTTGTTATTATATCTTGTCGTACATTTTAGATTAAATCTCACAACCAAACAACAAAACAAATAAATCATGGCAAAAGATATCGAAGCTAAAGTAAAAGCGATTATCGTTGACAAACTAGGCGTTGATGAAGCTGATGTAACCCTTGAAGCAAATTTCACCAATGATCTTGGTGCAGATTCTTTGGATACTGTCGAGCTCATTATGGAATTCGAAAAAGAGTTCGAAATTAGCATTCCAGACGAAGACGCTGAGAACATCTCTACTGTTGGTGCTGCTGTAACGTACCTGACAGAAAAAATCGTCTAATTTTACATTCAAGATCCTAACACAATGACCCCAAGAAGAGTTGTTGTAACCGGGCTTGGTGCTGTTACACCATTGGGAAAGACTGTCGCAGAATTCTGGGATGGGCTTATTCATGGTCGTAGTGGCTCACGTCCCATTACACATTTCGATGTATCAGAGTTTCCAACCAAATTTGCCGGTCAAATTCCGGATTACAATGCGTCTGATTATTTCGAAGGCAAAGAATCCCGAAGGCTGGATAAATTCACCCAGTATGCAATCGTCGCAGCTGACGAAGCTATCGCCGATTCCAAACTGGACCTAGAAGCAATCGACAAAAACCGGGTAGCGGTACTCATTGGTACAGGTATTGGGGGATTTGAGGTATTCTATAGACAATGTCTTGAATTTGCTGATAGGGGACCCCGAGGGGTTTCCCCTTTCTTTATTCCAATGTTGATTCCAGATATCGCTGCAGGCCATGTTTCTATTAAATATGGTTTCAGAGGTCCAAACTTTTGCGCTGTTTCTGCATGTGCAACAGGGTCTCACAATATTGGTTTAGCTTACGATGCTGTCAAGTACGGAACCGCAGATTATGCCGTATGTGGTGGAACTGAAGCACCTGTTTTCGAAATGGGTGTCGCTGGTTTCAATGCCATGCGTGCAATGTCTACACGTAATGAAGATCCAGAGACTGCTTCCCGACCGTTTGATTCAACCCGCGACGGGTTTGTATTAGGCGAAGGTTCTGGAATGCTACTTCTGGAAACTTACGAGTCTGCTATAAAACGTAATGCAACCATCTACGCTGAAGTTGCCGGATATGGCTTCTCTGCTGATGCTCACCATATTACCGCTCCAGACCCAGAAGGGAACGGAGTAATTTTGGCGATGAACTCTTCTATTGAGGCTGCCGGAATTAAGCCAGAAGATATCGAGCATATTAATATGCACGGAACTTCGACACCACTCGGTGATGTCGCCGAAACAAACTCAATCAAACGAGTTTTCGGTGATCACGCTTATAAGATTAACTTGAATTCGACCAAGTCTATGACAGGTCACATGCTGGGTGCTGCAGGTGCTGCTGAATCATTGGCCACCATACTGGCGTTGAAAAACGGAATTATACCTCCGACAATCAACTACAAGAACCCAGATCCTAAGTGTGACTTGAACTACACAGTGAATGAAGCTGTAACTCGTGATATCAAGTATGCAATAAATAATGCATTTGGTTTCGGAGGTCATAACACTTCTCTCGTCTTTAAAAAGTTCATGGAATAACACATGATGCGTCGGTTCGTATCGTGGTCGAAAAAAAGGAAGCTCGACGAGGTTTCCAAGACTAAGATCCAATTTATTGAGTCACTGATCGGTTGCACGGTCAGTGAGCCTCAACTTTTCTTGCGAGCATTGCGACATAGATCCAAGCTCGTAGAGTCGAACATGCGGCATAACGAGTCGTACGAACAACTCGAATTTCTCGGTGATGCCGTTCTCGATTTAATTGTAACCGAAATTATTTTCGAACGCTTTTCTACACGTAATGAGGGTTTTATGACCCAGATGCGCTCTCGCATCGTAAAAGGAGAGACTCTTTCAAAATTCTCAGAACATCTCAACGTGGCTTCTATAATTGAAGTTGGCGACAGGGTTAAAGATCAGGGAATTCAATTCAGCCATAGTGTTTTGGCAGATATCTTTGAGGCAATAATTGGCGCTACCTACAGAGATTGCGGCTACAAAGCTGCTCAAAGATTCGTAACCCGACTCATTGATGAGCTTATTGATTTCGATGATCTTGAACAAAAGCGAGATAATTACAAGAGTGTGCTACTAGAGTTTGCTCAGTCTAAAAAGTTGCCAGCGCCAGAGTATTCTATTCAGGGAATGTCGGGACCTGATCATGACAGAACATTTGAGATTCAGGTTTACTTAGACAATCAGCCCTATGGCATCGGTATTGGCAAAAACAAGAAAAAGGCCGAACAGATTGCGGCTATGGAGACTCTCGAAATTTTATATCAGGTAGAAAAAGCGGATTAAACTCTTTTCTTGTAACCTGGAATTTTCGAAGGTACAGCAATTTCAACCCGGTTTGTGTTGCTCCCCAATGCTCAGTTGATAAATTATCCAAAAATAAGCTGGCATTCTTATCTCATATTCGGTTTTGGAGGCAATTTTTGTTACTTTTTTTGCAACGCAATAATACCCTTTTAACTCAATATAACTCTCAAAGCAGTGCCAGTATCTATAAGTAAAATCAGCAAGTCGAAACTAGACTCGGTGAATTTCGACACCCTCCGATTCGGAGACACCTTCTCAGACCATCAATACGAAATACGCTACCATAAAGGCGTCTGGGCTGAAGGACAGGTTATGCCTTACGGACCAATTCAACTAGATCCCGCACTTAGTGTGCTGCATTATGGTCAGGCCGTTTTTGAGGGGATGAAGGCTTTTGCCTACGCTGGTGGGAAAATCAATATTTTCCGCCTCGATATGCACTACAAACGATTTCTACGCTCTTGCGACAGAATGAATATTCCACACATTCCACAAAATGTGTTTGAAGATTCTATTAAAGAGCTCGTGAACCTGGATCGCAAATGGGTGCCAACCGACAAGTTCAAATCGCTATATCTCAGGCCGTTTATTTTTGCAGCTGATGAGTTCCTCGGGGTTCGGGTTGCTGAAAATTACCGCTATATGGTAATCACTGGTCCGGTTGGAAACTATTACTCGGAAGGCATCAAACCTACTCGTCTTACAACTTTTCCAGAGTATGTTAGAGCTGTGAAAGGTGGGACTGGTGAGGCGAAAGTGCCCGGAAACTACGCGGCAACCATGAAACCAAATGCATATGCCGCTCAGAATGGGTATTCTCAGGTGCTTTGGCTTGATGCTTTTGAGCATAAATATGTGGAAGAAGTGGGGACATCCAACATCTTTTTCCGAATTAACGACACTCTTATAACACCACCTCTTGAAGGCACTATTTTGCCCGGAGTTACGCGCGATTCGGTAATCTATCTGGCAAAAAAATGGGGAATTGAGGTCGTAGAGCGCAAAATAACGATTGATGAGGTGTTTCAGGCTCACGAAGATGCATCATTGCAAGAGATTTTTGCCACAGGCACTGCTGCAGTCGTATCTCCGGTAGGATTCATTCACCACAACGGTGCGTCTATTGACCTCAATCAAGATGAAATGGGCCCAGTATCTCAGAAATTATACGATACGTTAACTGGCATTCATCATGGCGAAATTGACGATCCCGACAACTGGTGTACTTTAATCTGATTTGATTTTATGAAACAATATCATGACTTGGTTCAACGCGTACTCGACAACGGGGTGCTCAAAAAGAACCGAACTGGAACAGATACAATCTCAAGTTTTGCCGAATCGTACAGAGTTAATCTGGCAGAAGGGTTTCCATTGCTTACCACTAAAAAGGTATTCATGCGATCGGTTATACTCGAGCTACTGTGGTATCTGCGCGGAGAAGATCATATTAAATGGTTGCGTGACGAAAATAATTGTCACATCTGGGACGCCTGGGCTGATGAAGACGGACATGTTGGTCCGATTTACCCGGTTATGTGGCGGAAATTCCCTTACTCAGAGGAAGAAGATGTGATTATGGATGGAAATGCCAGTGCAATTTCGCAAACCACACACGTGAACAAAGAATTTGATCAAATTCAGAATGCCATTCATCTGCTTAAAACACAGCCTGAAAGCCGACGGATTGTTGTAAGTGCCTGGCACCCCGGTTTGCTCGGTAAAATGGCCCTGCCTCCTTGTCATGTAATGTTCATTTTTAACGTTGCTGATGGTAAGCTGAATTGTCATCTGACCCAGCGATCGGGGGATATCGCATTGGGAATTCCGTTTAATTTGGCTTGTTACTCGGCGCTAACCATGGCCATTGCTCAGGAAGTCGGATTGGAACCCGGCGAGTTTGCACACACCATTGTGGATGCTCACATTTATGTGAACCATGTTGATGGACTCAAAGAACAGCTCAAGCGCGAGCCAGGAAAGCTTCCAACATTAACAATTGCCAACAAACCGGTCGATTCGCTATCTCTTGAAGATTTTGTACTAGAAGGGTACAATCCGGCACCCGCTATTCGTTTCGAAGTCGCGGTTTAAATGTGGTTGTGTTAGTAAGAAGTTGCGGTTATAATGAAGCTGATTTTTAAATGTATTCGGTTAAGTATGAAGAAGCGTTTTAAAACGAAGTTGGTTTAATATGGAATTGGCTCTAATTGCGGCACACGACGAAAACCTGGTTATAGGTAACGAAGGGCGGCTTCCGTGGAATATCCCAGAAGATCTGAAACATTTCAAGAAAACAACCATGGGATTCCCTATTCTCATGGGAAGAGGTGTGTTTGATGAAATAGGTCGCAAACCACTACCCGGTAGGAAAAATATTGTTCTGACATCTCAAAACTTCGATAATGTACCATGTTTTTCAACAATCGAAGATGCGTTGAAATCCCTCCAAAACGAAAAGCGTGTTTTTGTTATTGGAGGCGGACAAATCTATACAGCAATGATCCATCTTTGCGATTATATGTATATCACAGAGGTTGATGGTAGTCACGATGGCGATGTTTTTTTTCCCGAATATAGAAATCGAATAGGAACAGACTGGCTAGAAGTCGACCGAATCCAAATGACGGGATTTCGGTTTATTGAGTACAAGCGCAAGCCGTAGATTTCATTAGTTTCTATCGGTATTTCCGCTAAATTGTAGCATCTGTGTATTTTTACGTTTATCCAATCATCTTACTTATTTATGAAGAAGCCACCTGAACCAGCCAATGAAAAAGAAAGGCTAGAATCATTACATTCGTACGGTATACTGGATACCGAGCCAGAGTC
Source organism: Balneolales bacterium (assembly GCA_022565415.1). Lineage (GTDB taxonomy): Bacteria > Bacteroidota > Rhodothermia > Balneolales > HLUCCA01 > HLUCCA01. Next base: position 13,492 of record JAIUMT010000008.1, read on the forward strand.
TGAATTCGACGACATTGTAAAGATTGCGAAACACATCACCGGCACTCCATTGGCATTAATTACGTTTGTTGACAAAGATCGACAGTGGTTCAAGTCGAGCATTGGGATAGACGATAAAGAAACTCCGAGAGATATCGCATTTTGTGCCTATGCAATTCATCAGTCCGACACAATGGTAGTTACAGACCCCACAACTGATGAACGCTTTGCAACGAATCCACTGGTAACTTCTTTGCCACACATTCGGTTTTATGCCGGTTCACCATTGATGACACCTGATGGCCATGGTCTTGGAACGCTTTGCGTGGTCGACACGAAAGAACGAGAACTTAGTTCTGAACAGCTGGAAGTACTTGAAGCTCTTCGAAACGAGGTTATGCGAAAACTCGAGCGCAATAAAGAAATCAAATCGTTAAAAAAGAAGATCCTTCAATTTGCAGAGCACGAGCAGAATATAGAGCAGTATAAATCGGAATTAAACCACCGTGCAGAAAGACTTCGCGAACTCGAACGCATGATATCAACAGACTTGCGAACACCACTTCGGGGTATTGCAACAATTGCAGACTGGATTTTGGAGGACGAAAGTAATTCGATTAGTGATGAAGTCAAACAACAGTTGTCGTTAATCAAACAACGTGTGGTGAGAACCGATAATTTGGTTGATGGTATCCTCAAATTTTCCAGAGAAACAAACAATAGTATATCCGATACCTCTGAGTAAACGGCATTTTTATGGCTCCAAAGCAAGACCGAATACAGCTCCTGTCGATAGAATCTGACGATATTGATCAAATGGCTCTGATGAGAGCACGGAAACTGTTCCACATTGATCTGGATATTACCAGTATTTCAACTCTACGCGAACTCGACGATTTTTTTACCTCCGGGAAAAAAGCGGATGTAATTTTCTGTGATTATTATCTGGAATATGGAAACGCCACAGATGTTATTCAAAAAGCTAAGAATATTCCGGTTTTAGTCACAAACGACACCGCCGACAACCAGGTAATAGTAGACATTTTAAAAGTTGGGGCCTTCGATTTCATAATTAAAGACATCGATCGCAGTTACCTCAGTGTACTTCCGTTTCAGGTTGAAAAAGCTGTTTCGAAGAAAATCTCGAACGATAACGAGCGCCTGCTCTCCAGTGTGGTAACCCATATTCGCGATAGTGTTGTTATCGTGAATAATGCTGATGAAATCATTTTTGTAAATCCGGCATTTACAGGTCTCTATGGATACTCAAAGTCTGAAATCCTGGGTATGCCCATGAATATTCTGGTGGCGCCGGAATTACGGGGTGTGGAATCAAATTTCAAAAAGGCCCATTTCGACCAAACGCATGTACGCAAAGACGGCTCTGAGGTATTTGTGACGGTCTCAGTGTCTACACTTAACGACGAATACGACAATCCGACGTACAAGATTTGTGTGTCCCGCGATACATCCGAAAGAGAGGATTTGCTTAGAAAGGTTCGTAAGAGTCAGCAACGGCTGTCTAAGATATTCGACAATTCTTCTGTAGCTATCTCTATGTTTTTATTGGATGGGGGGATAGTCGAATTTAATCAGATGTTTCGGGATTTCACCAAGTACGAAGCCCACGAGCTTAATAAAATGCATATCGACGATCTGTTGCATTCAGATGATAAACTAATTGATCGTGCAGAGTACAACTCGCTGTTGAATGATAAGATTTCAACCTATGTAACAGAGAAAAGGTTACATCAAAAAGATGACAATTACATGTGGGTACGCATGAGTATGTCTGTGGTGAAGGAAGATCAATTCGATCCGGGTTATGTGATTGCAATTGCCGAAGATATTACCGAGCGGAAACGCATTCAGGAAGCATTAACCGAGACGGAAGTTCGCTTAGACGGAATCATGTCGTCTATTCAGGATGTGGTATACTCCATGAACATGCATACCCGTGAAATTTACTATGTTAATAAAGCAACCCAACAGATTTTTGGGCTTTCTGATACAGATTTTAGGGTTAGTTACTCCTCTTGGCGGACGATGGGTCACGGTTGAGATTTACATAAGCTCGAAATGGCCTCCCAAAGACTTAAACTCGACGGCAGGGCTGAAATTGAATACCGCCTCATTACACCGACTGGTGATATAAAATGGCTTCGCGACAGGGCCTGGCTGGTCGCTGAACAGCCCGATCGGGTGGATGGTATAATCACAGACATTACCAAGCGTAAAGTAGCTGAGCAGGCTTACAGGGACTCCGAAGAGCGCTATAGAACAGCCATTAAGAGTTCTGTAGAGGCTATTTATATGATGAATCCGGCCACGTTGATCATCAGTGATGCGAATGACGCATTTTGCGACTTATTGGGTTATACCCATGAGGAGGTCGTTGGTCTAGACATCACCACATTTGTAATGCACGAGCGAGGCGACATCGTAGAGTACATTCAGACTGTAATCGATAGTGGTAGTAGCTTGTTGGGCGAGCGTACCTGGAAAAACAAAGCTGGCGAACTAATTGATGTTGAAGTAACGGCAAGTAGTATCTCCCAACGCGACGAAACTATCATATTTGTGGTCGCTCGTGACGTAACGGCAGAAAAACTGATTTACGACGAATTGCAGAAAGAGCGATCATTATTAAGTGAGGTTGTGGCCAATGCACCAATTCCGATGGCAATGCTCGATAAAGACCTTCGGTTCATTTTGAATAGTCGTGCCTGGCAGCAAACATATGGTCCAATCAGGACAAAACTCCCTGGTAAAAAACTGTTTTCGTTGTATCCGAATATGCCCGAAGAGTGGGAATTGATGTGTCAGCGCGGACTAGAAGGTGAGATTCTTCACATTCCGGAACAGGAAGTCCAGATAAACGAAAAGGATAAGATTTATTTACGGCTGGCCATTCATCCTTGGGGAAAACGCGACGATGACAACTATGGAATTGTCTTGGTGGCAGAGCGAATTGATGAATTGGTAAATGCTCGAAAACTCGCCGAAGAAGCTAGTCTGGCAAAATCTGCTTTCCTGGCCCGAATTACACATGAGCTAAGAACTCCACTGAACGCTATTCTCGGGTACTCTCAGATAATGATGAAAGACGAAACTGTGAACAAAACACATCACGGTTATATTGATAATATGTATCGTAGCGGAAATCATCTGCTCAACATGATTAACGACATTCTGGACCTTTCCAAAATCGAAGCCGCCAGAATGGAGTTGCAAAACGAAGCGGTAGATCTGAAAGAGGTTGTTCGTGACATCACCGACATGTTTCGTCTTAAAGCAGATGGAAAAGGAATCGATTTACGAGTCGAATTCGACGATGATATCCATCCTTTTGTTCAAATTGACCGTTCGAAATTCAATCAGGTGCTCATAAACCTTGTCGGTAACGCGGTTAAATTCACAGAAATCGGGCATGTACTCATTCAGTTTCATCGGATGCAGGCTGAGAACGAAGACGAACAGCATCTTTATGTGGCGGTTCAAGATACAGGACGAGGAATACCAAAAGACGAACTTATCAGCGTTTTTGAACCGTTTCATCAGGCGAGTAACTCCGACATTAAAGGCACTGGACTCGGCCTTGCCATTACCCGCAGAATTGTCAATCTGATGGGAGGAGATGTTGAAGTTGAAAGTACGCTAAACGAAGGATCTGTATTTAGTTTTATTGTTCCACTGAAATTGGTTGATCAATCACCGGTTCAAAAACGTGAAGCCTATGCACATGTGAATCGCATCTTATCACCTCAGAATTTCAACGTTCTTGTTGTGGATGATGTAGAGCTGAACAGAACTGTTGTACGATTACTACTTGAGCGTATCGGCGCTCAAGTTAGCGAGGCGAAGAACGGTCTTGAATCGGTCGAAATGTTTGCTGCTGAGCCGTTCAACGTGGTAATAATGGACATAATTATGCCCGTAATGGATGGGGTAAAGGCCATGAACCGAATAAGGTCAATGGAGACTGGCAAGAAAGTACCCATTATCGCTCTTACTGCCAGCGGATTCGATGATAAGCGTCAGCAGCTACTAGACGCCGGCTTCACCGATTATATTCTAAAACCATTTCGGGAATCTGAGCTTCTGGGATCTATCGCATCGCACACCGATGTCGTATTTGAAGTTAAGGAAGAGCCTAAAAAAGTAGACGATGATGTCGAGCAGGGCGAAATGGGACAAGTAATGGAATGTATAGATCGGTTAAGTAATGAAAACAGACTGGAACTTACCGAAATGCTGGAATTTCAAGATTTTGATGGAATCATAAGACTATTGGAAAAGCCTCAAGTTGGCAATGAAGCACCAAACCTCAAGAAATCGTTACTAAAAGCCATAAATGAATCCGATTTCTATTTCGTGACACAGTTGGCTAAGTTGATTAATAACAAGTATAAATAAATCGAGATTAGATTAGAATGAATACCCAAAAAGATAAAAAAGCAACTAGTAAGGGTTCGATTCTTGTCGTCGACGACACACAACAGAATGTTCAGGTCTTATCGCAAATGCTACGTAACGAAAACTACACTGTTTTTGCGGCATTCGATGGTGCTGATGCCTTACGACTATTAGAAAAACGTATTCCAGATTTAATTCTACTTGATGTGATGATGCCGGGAATGAATGGTTTCGAGGTTTGCGAAAAGATTAAGTCGAATCCGGACACCTCGTTTATCCCTGTAATTTTCCTATCTGCCCTTAGCGACACAGAGTCGAAAATTCATGCTTTCGATGCAGGCGGGGTCGATTATATAACAAAACCGTTTCAGCATCGTGAAGTAATGGCCCGTGTCGAACTCCATCTTTCCATACAACGACTTCAAAACGAGAAAGAAAGTTAAATCTCTCAATTGCAAGAAAAACAAAAACACCTCGAACAGCTCAATAAAGAAAAAGACGACGTACTAGCGGTTATCTCACATGATATGAGAAATCCACTTGGCGGGATTATCGGAATTGTAGACCTTATGCGCTCTGAACAAATTACCGACACCGATGAACTTGATGAAATGCTCTCCCTCATCGATTCTTCTGCCCAACGACTCTTGCATCTCGTTAACGATATGCTTGATGTAGCAGTTATTGAATCAAACCGATTGAAAATAGATCGATCTGAAACGAATATTGAACAACTCATTCACGATGTTGTTCAAACGCATGAACCCGCTGCAAAACACAAGAGTGTCGAATTGATTATCGAAATTGATAATTCGCTCAAATTTGCAACCATAGATAAATCAAAAATTGCTCAGGTTCTTGGTAACCTGGTTTCCAACGCCATAAAGTTTACACAAACACAAGGTTCTGTGACAATCCAAGCCGGATGGTCTGATGAATTTGATGGCTTTATTGTGATGAAGGTATCAGATACCGGCATCGGAATTCCACAAAGCATGATGTCGGTCTTATTCGAAAAAATGGGAAATCATCAACGCGCCGGAACACAAGGCGAGAAAGGTACCGGACTCGGAATGCCCATAATCAAGCGCTATGTTGAAGCTCATGGTGGAGTAGTTGATGTAGAATCCCGGGAAGGAATGGGCACGAAGTTCATTATTACTATTCCTGCAACAATCCCAAAGTAAGTCTGTGTCAATAAGAAAAGCCTAATAATGAAAAGTATTGTTACACGGTTAAATATGGTATATTTACCGTTCATTATAAAAATGTGTCATTTATAGTTTACTGATTCGTGGACAAACCCGTAATATTACTCGTCGAAGACAATCCCAGCATTTCCAAACTTGTTGAATATAAGTTGAGTAAAGATGGCTACGATGTGCAAACTAGAAACAACGGGCTTGATGGCTATAAGGCCGCTGTTGAACTTGTCCCTGATGTTTTGGTGTTGGATGTAATGATGCCGGGAATGACGGGCTTCGAATAGCTGGAAAAATTTCGATTAAAGCTCCCCGACGCTCACACAAAAACCATCATGCTTACCTCCAAAAGTCGCGAGGAGGATATCAAAAGAGGTTTTGATTTAGGTGCAGTCGAGTACATCAGCAAGCCTTTTAAAATTTGCGAACTATCTATGCGCGTTAAAAAAGTTTTTGATTCTTAGAAGTGTAGGCTCACAAGGTTAATGAATTAATTCTGATGATTTTATTAATTTCTGATTCATTCGCCTTACAATTTATAGCAACTACCACACTCGTCTTGTTGCTGATTACATTGTACCTGCTGGCATCTTCAGTTTTGGTCAGGAATGCTCATTTACGTGAAAAGCACTATCAGGAGACAAAAAAAGAGATTTATTATCCGCTCATTTTGGCCTACATGGTTCACGAAGACGACAATTTAGACGAACTTCGCAGCTATATCGAAACGGAAGATGATATTTTACCCCTGCTCCTCATTCTCTATGAAATTATGGACAGCGTGGAGGGTGATGAAATCGAGCGCCTACGTGATATGCTAGCTCTGGAGCTCATAAGAAAGTACCAGTTTCGAATGCTTTCCAGTACCCATTATGTTAAACGGATGGATGCCTGTGCTTACTACGCTAGAATGGGTCGGCTCACAGAAGACGAATTTAACCGCGTTTCAGTATTTTTGACCGACAAAATGCTGATGCTAGCTCATGCATCTGCCACCGCGGTGATGTCTAGCAAGGATGTAAATCATCGAAAAACAGCTCTTAAGTCCATTTTGTTACGTCAGCGCATTTCCCGATTGGCAATTCTGGATTTGATTTATCAGTTTCATAACAATGAATCTGACCAAATGGACGAAGAAGCCGCAATTCTGTTAGAGCTGATTGAAGACCGGACCTTTCCGCACGATAATATATCAATGCTAATTAAGTCCGCTTGCGAAATTGGATATATTACCCTTGCCATGGACTTGGTCGCGATGCTCGAAAATGGTTACTGGGACGACTCTGCGCTCATCACCGAAGCATTGATTTACGCAATGGGAAGATTTTCATTAGGATTTACCTCCGAAGTATTAATTGAAAAATACCTCACAGATCCCCGTCCAAACGTTAGACGGGCAGTTGCCGCAACGCTCGAGTCGTTCGATGAGGCCGAACATGCAGAGCACTTTTACACACTAGCCAAAGATGTAGAGTTCGCTGTGAGATTAAAAGCCATTTACGCCTTAGCCGGTCTGGGAGACGCCGGATCCGTTTACTTAAGACAATTATCTGCTGAAACGTCAGAAATGCGAAATCTTATTCGTGGCGTTGTTGCTGAAGTGGAGGGAGCGTAACAATATGGGTGAGTGGCTATTACAGACATTAAATACTTTTATTGGTCAGTACACCTACTTCATTGTTGGATACTTTGTGGCGGTGAATTCAGTCTATTTGCTGCTGATTGTCTTTTCGTTTTTTCACATCCGCCGGCAGATTCAGGAGAAAGATGTATTCAGGATGCATGGATTGTTCGCATCCAACTTGTATAATCCGATAAGTATTCTGGCACCGGCTTACAACGAAGAGGCAACGGTGGTAGCATCGGTGCATTCGTTATTGCAGCTTCGGTTTCCAAATTATGAGGTTATTGTAATAAATGATGGTAGTAAGGATCAGACATTGGCCGTCTTGCAGCAGGAGTTTCAGCTGGAGCGGGTACAGCGTTATGTGCCACTGGTTCTCGAACATAAACCCATCAGAGGAATATACCGGTCGAAGCGTTTTCCCGAGTTAATTGTTGTAGATAAAGAAAATGGTCGGAAGGCGGATGCGTTAAATGCCGGGATCAATGTTTGTCGAAATGATTTATTCTGCGCAATTGATGCCGATTGTGTACTCGAACCGGATGTTCTTCAGAATATGCTCCGCACGTTTATCGAAGACGAAACCACAATCGCGGTTGGTGGTATTGTTCGGGTGGCAAACGACTGTGTGATCGAAGGCAACGAAATCAAAGAAATCCGAATTCCGAAATCGCACCTGGCCCGAATTCAGGTTGTAGAGTATTTGAGGGCGTTCTTGTTTGGTCGGGTAGGGTGGGATTACATGGATTATCTGCTCATAATTTCGGGCGCATTTGGGATTTTCGACCGAAATGCGGTGATTCGGGTTGGTGGTTATCTGCACGATACCGTGGGCGAAGATATGGAACTGGTTGTGCGCTTACACCGATTTCACAGAGAGAACAAGATTCCTTATCGTGTGCGATTTTTACCAGAGCCCGTGTGCTGGACAGAGGTTCCAGAAGATATCAATGTCCTTGCCAGGCAACGAAATCGTTGGCACCGTGGCTTAGCCGACACCATCTGGCGACACAGGAAGATGCTTTTTAATCCGAAATACGGGCGTTTGGGAATGTTCGCCATGCCATTCTTCTTGATTTTCGAACTTTTGGCACCGGTCGTCGAGCTTATTGGTTATCTGATTGTCATTTTGATGCTCATTTTTGGGTTGTTTAAAGGTACGTATGCGATTTTAATATTTGCAGCTGCGGTACTTCTAGGAATGGTTCTGTCGGTTGCGTCGGTTCTTTGCGAAGAGTTCACATTCAGGAGATACCCGAAAATCAAGGATGTTTTGATAATGTCGGGTTATGCTTTCATCGAAAATTTCGGATTTCGTCAGATACACAGCTGGTGGCGCTTAAAAGGATTATTCGACTTTCTGAGGGGAAATAAAGAATGGGGTGCCATGACCCGCAAGGGATTTGGAACAACTACACCTGCCACTGCAGCGCCCGTTTCTGATGGCGTAGAGCCTCCGTCGGCAACCCCAGTAAATGACTTATTAGTAGTCTCTGATGGTATTCCAGATACTGAAGCTCATCCGCACTACAATGAACCCGTAGGTGACATAGTTGAGAACATGGATGTTTACCGCGAAAAATCCATGCATATCAAGGAGAAGTATAAGCCTCAGTCTGAAAATCGGAAAAATATTATTGATGAAGATAATGAAGCCTATGCGAATGCCTATGTGAGGCGATCATGGGTAAAAACTTTACTTCCAGTTATGGTATTGTTTGGGTCAATCGCTGGACTTGCTATATGGATTTTCCTTGCTTCACCGGCAGAACTATCTGTGCAATGGTCATCTGATAATTTAATGGATGGCGTTCGAGTACAGGTTACGGTGCCAGACGATTTCGAAAATGGTTTACTTTCACTTGTAACCGGAAGAAGAGGAGCAGACCGAGCAACTCCCGTTGAAACTATATCATGGAATACGCCTAATACATATTCTATTGCTGTTCATTCGTTTTTTTCCGAGCAACGGGCTTCGTTGGCGATAGAGGCCAGAGAAACGTTAACCCAAGCTGGTTACTCCGTTAATTTGAGCCCGAACACGTTTATTAACAGGAGAAATATTTATTGGCATGTTGGCATTGGTGAGTTTTCTACCTATAACGAAGCAATGGTCATGATTTCTGAATTGCCTTTCTCACGTGAAAATACCATGATCATCCAACCCGGTATTCGTGACTTTAACGTATTTGCTCCTTCTGTTGATTTAAACCCCTCAAAAAGCGTGTATTACATTGAGCTTGGCGCTTATACAACCCAATCGGGTAAGGAGAATGCTATGCAGCAGTGGGAGGAGATTGGTTTCAGTCACCTCGAAGCTGAGTATGACGGCACATCAGTGTACACAATAAACACCGGCGCATATAACAACCTTCGAGAGGCTCAACTTTTGGTAGAGCTACTGAGGAAGCAAACGGGTCGTGATGAAATTTTTGTCCGTCTGCGATAATGAATTGGCGGATCTAGAGCCACTTTAATCGGCTCACCATATTGTCTAGTTTTATTAAAGTCGCACAAACGGGTTTCTGTAGGGTTCGAATCGAATGCGAATTGTAACACGGATCATATTATACCAAAACGAATCGTCGGCGCTAGCTGTGTTGAGGTTAATCAGGTTACTGTA
>JAIUMT010000009.1 GCA_022565415.1 Balneolales bacterium
ACCCTCAGGCACAAAGCAACGATATCGGACGAATTATTTCACGGCTGGGTGCTTCAAATATTGAACTGATAAAGCACAACCAATCCATTTCATTTAAGAATGAATATATTGATATCGATCTTGGAGGATTTGGGAAAGGGTATGCATTAGAAAAAGTTCACGAAATGCTACTGCGATTTGGAATTCACTCGGCGTTTTTGACAATGGGTGAAAGCTCGGTGCTAACTTTGGGGAAACATCCTGCAGGCAATAATTGGAAGGTGGGAATTAAAAACTATTTGGATGCAGAAGAAGCTATTCACACGTTCGAGATGAACAGTGGCTCAGTGTCTACATCCAGTAACTTTTATCTGGATGATGACGGAACCTTGATTAATCACCGTCATGTTATTAACCCGGTAACGGGCTATCCTGTTGAGGAACTTGTTACCGTCACTGTTTTTTCACACTCTGCTCAAGATGCAGAGGCTCTCTCAACTGCAGTTTTAGCCATGCCTGAGGAGCAAATACAATATCTCGCAAATCAATTTACAGGTATAACAGTATTGAAAATCGACTACACTCAAAACCAGATTAACAAAAGAGTATGGCAGTCTGTAAGTCTGTAAGTCTATAGATCTAAGATTTTGAAAAAAATAACATTATGACAAATATGAACAGAAGAGCTTTTGTTGAATTGATTTCCGGACTTGCGGGAACTTCATTTCTCGCAGCTCAGATGCCATGGTTTACGGTTTTTACTAATCCTTCATCTGTTAGTATGGCGCCCTCCGACCGTGTACGTGTTGGTTTTATTGGTGTAGGTTCGCGCGGACGTACCTTAATGCTGAATGTTCTGGATTTCCAGGATCGCATGAACGTCGATATTGTAGCTGTATGTGATAACTGGCCAGAGCACAAAGACCGTGCCGTTGCCATGACTGGCGGAAAGGCTGAGGGTTTTCTGGATTATCGTGAAATGTATGATAAAGTGCCCATGGATGCAGTAATTATCGCTCCACCACTCCACGCGCATTCCAAGAGGACCATAGACGCAATGAACTTGGGTATTCATGTGTAGGTAGAAAAAGCCATGGCACGAACTCTGGATGATACTAAAGCAATGTACGACGCACACATCAGTTCCGGTAAAATTATGCTTATTGGGCACCAGAGGTTGTTTAGTCCGGTTTATATCAAAGCCCTCGAAATGATTAATAATGGAGACCTGGGTAAGATTACCAAACTTCGTGGATGGTGGACACGCAATACTCCGTGGATTTTCTACGACGTACCCGGTGGACGAGGCAGTGCGTTAGACCGACAGCGTAACTGGCGCTTATATTGGGACTACTCTGCCGGACAAATTACGGAATTAGGTTCACATCATTTTCAGTTAGCCAACTGGGTGCTGGGCAGTGAACCTTTATCTGTTATGGGTAGTGGGAGTCTAAATTATCACAACGATGGCAGGGAAGTATATGACAACTATTCGTTGGTGTTTACATATCCGGATGGTGTGCACTTTACCTATGATTTGCTGGATAGTAACCGCCATAACGGTGTAGGCTTTCAGGTACTGGGTAATGAAGGAACGATGCAATTGGAAGCTAACAGGCATTTCGCAGAGCAACCGCCACGTCCGCCTGCTATACGTACCCTCATTCACAACATTGAGAAAAGTATATTTGAAACCATACCGATTGGAGGGGCAACATGGATTCCGGCTGAAGCCGTAAAATATGGAGGCAACTACATTTCAGCAGATTATCAGCTAAACGAAACTTTGTTGTTTCTTGAGGGGTTCGTAGAGTTTGTGAGAAAAGGTGAAGCCCCACCAAAGCTTACTGAAGAAGGTTATAACGCCTCTACATGGTCACTATTAGCAGATGAAGCTTCTCGGACTGGAACAATCTTAACTCTCCCGGAAAAGTATAAAATCAAATCCCGCCAAGCATGATTAAAGATCTAATTATTAAGGAAAAGGTAATCCGGCGGGAAATTGTGTTGCTGGGTATATTATTTTTATTTGCTAACCTAGTTAACGTTTACGCTATAGTGGTACATCAGGGTAACTGGACAGAATTAGCGTCTCAATTTCATGTTGTAGGTCTGTTAACTCTGTTCCTCTATGCAGTATCATGGTTCGGTCGTGGCTTGTTTTACAGTATCAGAGCTGCCTGGAGACGTACTAAAGGGGCACAAAGCTGATTTACAGCTAATGTGCCCGATGCCTTAGTTCGTAATTGTAACCAATGGCGGATTGGTTAACAAAGCACCTGTTTTACGGACATGTTGTCGGAAGTCTGCTACTTCCGTATGGTCGAATTCCCAGGCTGAGGTGTAGCGATAGGTCACTTTACCATTTATCGGTGTGATGGAGTACAAGTGTGTGAAGTTATCTTCCAGGTGTGCGGGTTTGTATCTCTCTGGTATAGCTATCCCCATATCCAGTCTATGCCCCTGATCCGACTGGTCTCCACTGGTCCACGCATACAGACTGTTAGAATCGGAGCCAGTATGAAGTACCTCCGCCGGAGGATGCTTAACAATACCCGTTCCCAACGTTAAATTATTCGCAACTCCGCTGAGTCTCACCCTCTGTTCGGTATATCGGTTACCGGCATGGATTTCAACCTCCCAGACGACATCAACCGTACTTCCAAAAACATTCCAGTCGTTGTAGGTCATTCGAATAATTGAACGCAGTGGCCCATTTACTGGTACTTCAAATCTTCGGCCAGACCAATTGTCTATGGTTTGAACCTCTCCATTGTAAACTGCAGCGACTGTACCCAGACCAAGAGAACTGCCTACAACAAGAACATCGGTACCCCAGGGATGAATCTGGTGATAATTTTGAGTAATGGTATCCAGAACCAACTCTTGCATACTCTTACCAAAAATATCAATACGATTTCGGGCATCCAGATAGGAGCGATATCCTACTTTATCCGACTCCCAAACTGGCCCCTCCATATGTGCCCAACCAGACCCTTGTACCTGTTCGTTTGGAATATCAAAATTGTTCACCAATTCACTATTCGTACCATCAACGTAGCGACCGTCTTCGAATCTGCCTCCGGTCTGAACTTTCAAAAAAGCCTGAGTTCGGTGTTGAAATTCAGGTGTTTGTTCTGCTGGCATTAGCACAAATTGACGTGTTTCTTCTGTTTCAAAATCAGCCAGGAAAAACAATTCGTCGGGTTTGCCATCGCCATTTAAATCGTCGCATTGAGATGGTACTATGTGACGAGCTACATTTAGATTTCCGTCTGTGGAGTGGCTCTGTGAGCTTATTCTACTTAGAAATCGTTCATCAAATTGCTCCAGGTTCACTTCCTGATTTCTGTCATCTTGAACGGCAAGTAGAACAAACTTACAGTCGCCCGGTGGCCGATTCAGAGACGCTAAATCTACCCGAACAGCGGCTTCAGATACAGCATAACTCAGTTGATTTTGCACACTGAAATGGTATTCATCAGCGTGGTCGTTTTCTGTACATGCCAATGTTAGTGTTAGCAGTAGGATGGGGACCAGCATTCGGGTGCGAAAAAGCATAATATGTATAATGTAATGATTGTAAAAACGAGGAAAGTTTATTAAAAGTGGAATTTATCTGGCCATCCATCCGCCATCTACGGTAAGGATATGACCATTAACATAGTTAGCTGCAGGTGAGGCGAGGAAAACTACAGCACCACCTAGGTCTTTCGGGTCTCCCCATCTGCCGGCGGGTATGCGCGACGAAATTTCTGCGTAACGCTTCTTATTGTCTTGTAACGCCTGTGTATTATCAGTTTTGAAATATCCCGGAGCTACCGCGTTTACCTGTATGTTTGATGCAGCCCACTCATTGGCTAAAGCTTTAGTGAGTCCGGCAACGGCATGCTTAGAAGCTGTATATGAAGGAACTGTAATGCCACCAGAAAAAGATAGTAGTGAAGCAATGTTTATGATTTTACCTTCATTTCGGTCCACCATTTTGCTGCCGAATTCTCGGCATAAGTGGAAAACGGCATTCAGGTTGGTTTGTATGACATTGTTCCATGCACTTTCGGGATAATCAACCGCTGGATAACGTTCTATTGTTCCGGCATTATTTACGAGGATGTCGATATGATCGCATAGTGCAAAAGAATCTTTGGTCAGTTTGGCTACGCCATCCGATGTGGAAAGGTCTCCGGAAACTGACCAGCTATTTCTGCCAAATTTCCTGATTATTTCTGCAGTTTCGTCGGCACTTCCGGGTCTTGATCCGGCACAGACTACATCGGCACCGGCTTCAGCCAGTGCTACGGCAATAGCCCTGCCTAATCCACGACTGGCACCTGTTACTAAGGCTGTTTTACCTTCAAGGGAAAATGGGTTTGAATTCATAAGTCGATAAAAAGTTGAAAATTTGTTCTCAAGCTGTGATAATAGCCAGCTTCAGAATTGGAGACCGGACGTATTAACATCTGCTTTGTGAATATTACTTTACATCAGTGAGGGAAACATGATCCATGTCTGCAAAGCTTTGGTTCTCACCGGCCATTGCCCAGATGAAAGAATAATTGGTAGTTCCCGCACCGGAATGAATGGACCAGGGCGGTGATATAATGGCCTCATAATTGGCTACCACCAGATGACGAGTTTCACTTGGTTCACCCATAAAGTGCCAAATACGGTCTTCGTCTGGCACGTCAAAGTAGAAATATGCCTCCATTCTTCGGTCGTGAGTGTGAGGTGGCATGGTATTCCAGATACTTCCCTTTTTCAGCTCCGTGAACCCCATAACCAGCTGACAACTTTCAATGCCGTCGGGATGGATATATTTGAAAATTGTACGCTCATTGGCTTTCTCAATAGAACCAAGGTGCTGAGGCTCTGCTTCTTCCAGCGTCATCTTTCTGGTTGGGTAAACTGCATGTGCAGGAGCCGATGTGAAAAAGAATCGAGCTGCTTCATTGCCGGTCTGTTTAAATAAAACGTTTTTGCTACCACGACCAACGTACAAGCATTCTTTGGTTTTAAGGGCAAACTCCGAGCCATCAACCTCAACAATTCCTGAACCGGAAACTAATATGATACCCAACTCACGACGTTCCAGAAAATAATCAGATTTAATGGCGTCGTTGGTATCAAGAGCAAGCGGCTTCCCGGTAGGAACAGCCCCTCCGATCACGAGGCGGTCATAATGGGTATATGTGATGGAGATTTTTCCATCTAACATTAAGTCTTCAACTAGAAAATTGGCTCTGAGGCTCTGTGTGCCCATGTTCTTTGTTTCAGTTGGACTAACTGCATTTCTGGTAATCATAGTAAATTATCTAAAAATATCTGTTTTTATTGTCAATAGGATATCCGTCAACATACATAAATAGCTGTTGATAAAATATAATGTTTTTATGTTTTATTATTAGGGTGTTTTTCCTATTTTGCGGTATTGGTAGCGCTTTCCTCGCTACACAATTGAGCTTGTTTTATGGTTGTAATATTTTAAGCATTATCGAGTTCTGAGAATTAATAAACCTGCTAATTAATATCTGGGAAACAGCTAACGCAAAATGGTCTAGTTCGAGCAAAATGCAAGCCATCATTTACTAAACGACTAAAATCGCCAATACCCTTAAATGTAATTCTGATTTTCTCTGAATTGTTGCCAATCGGTAGCAATTAAAGGGTTTCAGAACGAAATTAATCTGCAAAATTCACATGAAAAATAATGTTTTTACCCGCGTACAGGCTATCTATTGCTCTAGCCTATTCGTCTCCTGTCATCATGTTACGCTAATATTGCTAAGTTTTACTCTACTTGCTGTTTCTTGTACACAGTCAAGTTCAGAGCGAATTCCAGAAGTTACTGTTGAAGAAATCATGGCTTTTGCAAGCGAACAACTCGTCATTATGGTGAACGAAACGGATGCGGCCATCGAGCAAAATCCGATGAGCAACCGTGGCCCTCACGTTAACAGCAGAGCTGTTCGCGATAGAGAGCTGTTTATTATCCCTTCACGTGACTGGACGAGTGGTTTTATGCCCGGTCTGCTTTGGTATATGTACGAATATACAGGTGAGTCATATTGGCTGGATCAGGCAAAAAGACACACAGCTCATATTGAACGTGAAAAGACCAATGCTACAACTCATGATATGGGATTCAAAATTTACTGTAGTTTTGGTAACGGCTATCGCCTCATAGATGATCCTCATTACAAGGATGTGATTATCGAAGCATCAAATACACTCATAACTCGTTTCAATACAGCTGTTGGTGCCATTCGTTCATGGGACCATAATACCGACAGATGGGATTTTCCGGTCATTATAGACAATATGATGAATTTGGAAATGCTGTTCCGGGCAACTCAGTTGACGGGCGATTCAGTTTACTATGATATTGCGGTTCAACACGCCCGAACGACAATGGATGTTCTTTTTCGCGATGATTTCAGTTCATACCATGTAGCTGGGTTTAATCCCGATACAGGTGAATTGATGCAACAACATACACACCAGGGGGCTTTTCATGCATCAGCCTGGGCGAGAGGGCAGGCATGGGGATTATACGGTTATGTTATGTCGTATCGATTTACGGGGTACACAGAGTTTCTGGAACAGGCTGAAAATATTGCGGCTTTTATACTGAATCATCCTAGTCTACCGGCCGATTTAGTGCCATACTGGGATTATGATGATCCTAATATTCCCAATACCGCAAGAGATGTTTCTGCGGCGACTATAACAGCGTCTGCGTTGTATGAGCTCAGTACTGTTTCAACTTCAAAGAGTGCATACTACAAAGAAAAGGCAGACATGATGCTGGCCAGTGTTTATCATAACTTTCGCTCGGCTGACGGAGATAATTTTGGCTTTCTTCTCGAAAAAAGTACCGGTCACCTGCCCCATGGCTACGAAATAGATGTGCCTCTGATTTATGCAGACTACTACTTTATTGAGGCTGCACTGCGCAAGCAACGATTGGAAAACCTATAAGTCAAATTTTGTAGAGGAACCGTTTTTCCAAAGGCTCCAGACAGTGCTCGAATACACTAGTTTGGAGTCTTTTTAAAAAAGTACTCACATTTAATCTTACAGAAACGTGAAAATACATATACTTAATTCATGACAGCATGCTTAGGTAAATTATCCAGCGAACGATTGTTTTGTAACTTTACAAAAAACATGGTATTGTCTATCGGAATACAACTGCAATAATTGCGCAGTGCACGAACACTATGAAAAAAAAAGCTACCCTCGACGACATTGCAAAGATTGTAAACCTCACTAAGGTGAGTGTTTCCAAAGCCTTGCGCGATCATCCAGACATATCAGAGCCAACTAAAATAAAGGTAAAAAAAGTAGCCAAGTCGTTAGGTTATCGCCCGAACCTGATTGCCCGATCATTAACCTCATCCAAAAGTAAAACGATAGGCGTTGTTGTTCCCAAAATTGCGCACAACTTCTTCGCGCACATTGTGGCCGGAATCCAAAAGTCAGCTACAGCAGAAGGGTACGGTATCGTTTTAACGGTGTCTGATGAGAACAAGAAACTAGAGAAGCAACATATTGAAACTCTGGTTTCCATGCAGGTAGAGGGATTGTTGGTTTCAGTTTCGATGGCCACTCAAACGCCCGAAGTGTTTAAGTGGGTTCGAAGTTTGCAGGTTCCCCTGGTTTTTTTCGACAGGCACATTCCCGGACTCGGCTTCAACAGTGTGATTATCGATGATGAAAAGGCCTCCAAGAATGCAGTAAAGGAATTGCTCAATCGTGGACTAACCAATATAGCTCACATAGGTGGTTATGACTGGATCGAAATTGGCCGATTACGCAGATCTGGTTACGAAAAAGCATTAGCCGAGAGTGGTGTCGCATTACGTCCCGAAAATGTTGTTGATGGGGGCTTTGGGGAAGATCATGGCTACAATGGATTCAAAAAGTTGATAGAACAGGGTGCAACTCCTGATGCCATCTTTGCTGTAACATTTCCTGTAGCTCTTGGAGTTTACAAAGCCATGAAAGAACTGGATTCTTCCTACTTCGAGTCGATTAAGGTGCTCACAATAGGTGCTGACGAACTGTTTACGGTCTTTTCGTACCCGAAATTTTATGTAGATCAACCTGCCATACAAATTGGTCAACAAGCCTGCGATTTGCTCATACGCGAAATTAAGGGCATAATCGAACCATCTGATTGTATCGAATATATAGATACTCATTTTGTGGAAAACAGATAATGCATTAGGCTGGTAAAATCATGACAAACCTGCCTCATCATGTTAACGTTTA
The DNA here is from genome assembly GCA_022565415.1 of Balneolales bacterium. GTDB lineage: Bacteria > Bacteroidota > Rhodothermia > Balneolales > HLUCCA01 > HLUCCA01. Next base: position 8,254 of record JAIUMT010000009.1, read on the forward strand.
TCATTTATGATAGTAGACTAACCCTGAATTAAGTAGAATCCTACTCCAACTATTTAGGTGGGATTAGAGAGTAGGCATGACACGATACTTGTTGAATAAGCACCACAATTATCGAAATTCTTATTACATTGGCAGAACGTGTCTTAGAGTAATTAACCAATTCGTAGTGAGGATGAAAAATGGATATTTCAACATTGAATATTTGGGCGATACTGGTTGCGTCGATTTTGGCTTTTTTTGTCGGTGGTTTGTGGTATTCGCCGGTTCTGTTTGGAAAAATCTGGATGAAGGAACTTGGCATAGATGAGAGTGATACGGAGAAAGGCAACATGACCAAAATCTTCGGACTTGCGTTTGTGTTCATCCTCATAATGACCTTTTGTATGGCCATGTTCTTGAATGATCCTTCAATAGATATGGCCGCGGGAGCATTTTACGGGTTCTTAGCAGGATTCGGATGGGTGGCGCTGGCCATGGCTGTGAATAGTCTTTACGAGCAGAAATCCTGGAAATATATGCTCATCAACGGGGGGTATTGGACCGTTGTATTTACCGTAATCGGGCTGGTTTTGGGCGCCTGGAAGTAGTGCGCAAACAAGTGAATCTGGATAGTATATTATGAGTTGAAATTTAGTGGATATTAATCTCATGCTAAATATTCAAGTTAAGTGTCGCGAAATTGTTTTTTAGTAATTTTCCGAAAGTATAGTCCGCTGATGTAGAAGGTGTTAGGCCCGATCTACATCAACGGATTATTTTATTTATGATTTAGACTTTCGTAATCGTTTCCAGGCATACGCTCCGCCGGCAGCAGCCAAGAGTGCAATTCCACCATCGATTGGAGCTTGATCTGGCATGCCAGGTAAAGCTGGTGGAGGTGGAGAGGTTTGTGCTAAAATAAGTTCTGGCACAAAAAGAAGGAAAACAATTGCTACGGATATAATTAATATTAGTCGCATGATATTTCTCGTTTATTTAAAATTAAGCGATTGTATAAAGTGAATTTTACTATTTCGAGGCGCATGAATGATTACTTATTTAGAGTCATTTTCTTTGTTAGAATAACCCCATTTGATTCAATACGATAAAAGTATATTCCACTTGATAATCCGGTTGCATCCAAATTAATGTTATGTGCTCCCGCTGAACGTGTCTCATTCACCAAAGTAGTGATAAGTCTTCCAGTTACATCGAAGACAGATAGATTAACGTATGCTTCACGATCCAGGCTAAATGTGATGGTTGTAGTGGGATTAAATGGATTAGGATAGTTTTGAGACAGAGTAAATGAATTAGGAGTGGTCTCGTGTGGTATACTTGTAACATTTGGCGAAACTAAGATTACAAACCGAGCTTCATTTCTATCTGATACACGTGGATTATCCAAATCAACAACTGTTTTCGATACCATTATATCACCAAGAATTTCTACATCTTGCACTTCTTGCATATCCGTGATTGTTCCACTAAGGTTATCAATTAGAAACATGGACAAGTTATCGGGTAAATTTTCCATATTGCCCCACTGAAGTACATGCTTTACATTCTCATTTTGACCAAACAGATGTAGTGGTATTTCAACTTCATCAGTCAGGTCAAAGGGAACAGATTTCGAAGATTGGTAAACTGTAGAACCGTATCTATTACCTTCAAAACTAAGGAAAGATGACTTTGAGTCAAGTGGTGAGAATAATGAACCATCGTATTTGTCCCAATCCATAGTCGCATTCTCGTGAAATACGAGTTTTGAAGATCGGTCGATAGAAGTAATATTCCCAGATTCCGAAAAACTGAGTAGCTCGAGAGAAATATCTGTACGTAACATCGCTAAGTTTTTTAACAAAGTTCCTGGAGTATCATTCTTAGCTGTAACTGGAATAAGAATTTGCCCTGCGGTACTTGCTTCTACTAGAAACCCTTGCCAAGCTCCAATTTTTGATGCGGATTCCAAGCTCATCGATTCGAAGAAGTGATTCCCACCACTGTTACCAGCTTCACTGGAATTCCATATGAGAATATTATCATGTAGTATTTCTTCATTGTCTGCTATGGCATTGATGTCAATTTCTCTTGAAAAAGGATTTCCAATTAGGTTAAAACCTTCATGAACATCAATTACCACGTCAGCAGAGGGTTCTGTTCCGGTAAGAGATAGCGTGAAAGGAAGTTCTGAACTAGGTCCAACTTCATTGTTGTAGAAAGCCCAAATAAACCCATTTCCACTCTGTATTTGTGAGTTCATGTTCGTTGGGGCAACCCAATCAGTATTGTTTGAATAGAAAAATAAGTTTGAGCCAACATTACTTTCGAATTCAATTGATGGATAATCCGTATAAAATGCATTCGCTCCGCTGATGCCTTGAATCAAATTCTGAGAAGCCAGGTCAGCGACTGTTGCATCTTGTATTGGTAGTGAGAACATTCTCCATCCTGCATCCCCAGTAACTTCAACAGTATAAGTCTCTTCTTCGGGTGGAGAAAACTCATAGATGAATCCTTGAACGCCACTATTAGAAACGCGGTAGGATGTGCTCCCTACTCCCGACTGTAACACAAAGGCTATATAGTTACTACCTTCAAAATCTGGTAGGTTTTTTGGGTTGTGAATGGCCGATTTGGGTAAGGAGAATTCAACACTGTTATAGTCTGCATCCCATTGAATATTTGGACCTAGTATAGGCTCACCCGCGGCCCGTGTTTCAGCCAAATTTTGATAGCTGTTAAATGCGTATCCAGATGTTGCCTGACTATGCTCTCGAAGTTGGTTTTGAATGCCATAGGTGTTTTGAAACCACTCAGATTCAAATGGGTACAAACGGATCAAAAAATCAAGTCCACTGTTATACCAGTCCCAAGTCATTCCTGTATTATCGCCAAAACTCTGGTCTGAATCAGGATCTATTGATAAGTAGATTTCAATTCGTTGGTTTGAAGTGCCGAGTTCTTCATAATCAGTCATGATTTTGCGCACATCCGCACCCTCTTTCATCACGATTCTGACATATAGGAAATCTTCATCATCGGTTGCATATATGGCTTCAAATCTTAGATCAAGATTCTCAGCCCCTTCATTTATTGAGATGTTCGTAAATTCGGATCCTTCTATGGAAGAACCATCGACCCTCATATCTTCAGACCAATCACTCATATTCCCATCTATTGTGATTTGTCCTAATACTAAAGTACAAGTGAACAAATTAATTGCTACTGTTTGATACAGTATTCTACCTAATGACCTTTTCATAATATTCTCTCCTAGTGGTTTAATAAAATTACGGCCGGATTGACATTCCCGGCCGTATGAAGCGTTAAATCGCTAAAATCCGATTGTTGAAGTCAATCAGATTGAAGTTATGATAGTATTTCATGATGGCGATTTTGATGCGATTAATTACGTACGCATCACCGTCGCGCCACGGCTTGATTGTATCATAAAGAGTTTTGCGAGCATTGATTACATGTGGATCGGTCCAGATATATCGGCTGCAAGTTCGAATAATCCAGGCTTTTCGACTGTCATCGAGTTGATGTAATTCAAATCCTTCTTCGTTTGGTTGGAGCCATTTTTGCCATCTGTTACTGTTGTTGACAGCGGCTTCAAGAGCTTCTTCGAGTTTGGAATCGAATCCGAGTTTTTTTTCTAACTTGATTAATTCCTGTAAGGCGAAAAACTCCTCTTCAGTGAAATCCGGACCAACATTTGCAGCACCCATTCCACTTAGCGGATAATCCTCAGGGTTATCTACGTAATCGCTGTAATGGCCTTTTACCATTGCATTGTAGGAAAGCGTTTGTTTGGTCAAATCGCGTGCCATCTGGGGTTCGAAATAGGTAGTATGAAGATCGGTGCCAACTTTACCCACAACAAAACACGGCCATCGATCTTCCATCTCAAGCTCCTTTAATTTCGAATCGAGTAAATGTAAGAAATGTTTGAAACTATCAAGATTCGCGAGACCTCCATGGACCTCTTCAGTACCGACCTCATAGTCCACTTTTGGTAAATTATGAGCTAAACGATAGCTTTCTGCGTGTTGAATAAGCTCAATCGTTCTTTCAACCACAATCTCAATAGGAATTGGAGCGTCTTTCGAGATGCTTCGATCTACAGTTGGGTCGATGTGAAGTAGAGCGTAACCTGCGTCGAGACACGCCTCAAGCGACCGCTTCACTTCTTCCATTGTTTGTGCCAAAGTTAGCCCAAGTTTTGCGTGCTTATCTTTGAGCCAAGGCCCACCATGATCCAGGCATGGTAAAATTGGCGTATCTATATGGTTGGTTGCTGCATATTCTTTGAGAAAATCGACCATTTGAGATGGCGTCCACCCCGTATATCCGCCATCAGTATCTACCTGATTGAGTGTCGCTGCATATAGAATTGGGGCGTTGGCTTCCTGGGCTGCGTGCAGTGCTGCTCTGGCAACAGCCTCAGAGTTAGGGCATACAGCTAAAAGGCTGACTTTATTATGAAAATGATTCCGGATTGATTTGAGGTAGTATGAAATTAGTGGGAGAGAGTTCGCCCCTGCACGATCGTATACCGCTTTTGTGCGGCTTATATCGTCCATTAGTGCTGTTTTCATTATGTTGACTTCGTTTTGTGCGCGACATCGGGGCGAGATGTGCTACGCTACTATTTTCGTTCATATAACCGAACACCTTGAACAGTGCGACTGTATAATGCATTTTGAATTGATGGGTTATCGACATTAATACCGCGTCGCGTTGCAGCGAAAAGACCAAAAAGCTGACCGAAGATGACAGAAATATTAACCTGATAGTGAAATGGGATATTCCAGCGATGTTCTGGATCGTAATTAAGATTACATACTGGTGGGTAACCGATTTTGCTATGATTGCCAGAACCAACAAGCACAAGTTTTGCACCCATTTCTTCGAAAGCTCTGTAATACTGTTTTACTACGTCAAGCTCATATCGAAATGTGAATGGATCTTCTGAAAGGAAAAAGCAAACCAGTGTATTGGGGTCAACAGCCGAAATTGGACCATGCCGGAATGTAAGAGTATCTTCCGCTTTGGCAATCAGGTGACCAACTGTTAGTTCTTGTACTTTGAGAGCCGATTCGTTAGCAGCGCCGAGCAGATCTTTATTACCAAGATAAAAAGCTCGCGTCAATGTAGGATTTGCCATATTGTAAATCTCATCAGCGTATGTTTCAATAAAGAATTCGGCTGATGAAGCCACTTTGTCGATAAGAACTTCGAATTCGTCGAAATTATCCAGGTTAACGAGTGCTTGTCCAGCGGTAATCATGGAACTGAACGAGCTCGTCATTGCGAGACCTTTATCGTTGCTTTCTTCTGGTAGTAAGATCAAGAAGACTTTGTCTGGATTAGCTCGGGCTGTTTTTGCCAAGACACCATCAGAATTGCAGGTAATTACTATATGACGTGTGTTGTCGGGGTATTTTCTTAAAGCCAACTCTAAAACAGCGCGGCTTTCGGGGCTATTACCTGATCGTGCAAAGTGCACAATTAGGTATTGATGGTCCAGACTAAGGTAGTCTTCTGGACTAGCAGTGATTCGAGTAGTGGCAAAATTGCTACACGATGTACGGAAGTTGATTCGAAATAAATCAGCCAGCGATAGTCCTACGTAATCGGAAGTACCAGCTCCGGTCAAAATAATATGAGACCGACTATTGCCAGAGCAGACGCCAGAAGCTTTAAGAAACTTGCGTAATTCTGGAAGTAAATTGCGAATTAAGTATGTGGTTTTCCGCCAAAGCAGTGGTTGTTGGGCTATTTCTGATGGTGTATGTTCTAAACCAGAGGTCGCATCCGGTTTACTAATCATCTGTGCTAATCGATGTGTCTGACTGTCGTATCGTTCAAGATAAGACCGAACATCGGAGCTTCCAGATTTGATAATATTTGTATTCTCCATTATCTGTCAGGTTCTAAATTGATAGTTGGGCACTACAAGGGTTTATTTGAATCGTTTGTGATCTAACCAAGGCAATGCTTGTGTATTGGCCTGCAGAATTTCATCGAAATAGTGTTTAGCCTTGTTTTTGATGTAGTTTGTCATGGCGGTTTCGTCGGGATAGAAATCTACGATATGCTTCCAAACCGCACGTCCACACAGAAAGCCACTGGCTCCAGCTTTGTTGCTGATGTGTATATTCTCTATGAATTCTTCGGGGTCTACACCTGCGCTCAGAATTACCCATGGAACCAGAGATGCTTCGTTAACCTGTTTATTAAAATTATGGACGTCATCAAGAGTATATACGGTTTCTCCTGCTGCGAAGGATCGATCTTGAAAGGCATCGGTGTATTTTAGATTACCTGGAAACTCAAGTTTGAGTACATCTACACCAAATTCTGGCTGTGAAAAAGTGTGTGCGGCTTCAATAACCCGTTCCGCTTTCTCTCTTGCATAAGCAGCACTGGTAACATCAATATTGCCTGATGGATAATTCACAATTTCCAAGATTAAAGGGACTTCGTAGCGGTTGCAATCTTCCGCCACGCGCTTGATAATACTATTTTGATGTTCTATAGTCTCAGCACTGGCTTCTTTGTTGTGCCAAATAAGGAGTTTTATGGCATCTGCACCTAGTTGTGCTGCTTTTTCTACACTAAACCCTGGAATAAGTCGGGAATGTCGTTCGTAGTTGTTAACTATATTGAAGCCGGTAACTTCGATTGATAACATCACACCTGTTGTTCGGGGCACTACGTCGTATGTAGTTGGGTAGCCAAAAAGTGGATCCGTAAGCAAGGCGGATGCTCCGTCTGCAAGTTCACGTGTTACAATACGTTTTACAAGTTGAAGTGCTTCAGCCGGAACTGAGTCGGGAGACTGACCTGTAGTTCCCGAGATCATCTGTCGTAATGACTTACGCTGGTCGATTGCCAGCATTGAAAATTGGCCGTTGGTGTTTGAAAGCCGCGATAAACGCCTAAACTTTCCAATTGGGATAGAATTCATGGTAGAAATTAATACGTTGATGTCGCTGTAGTTTTTTAAGTCGAAAGTTCGCTCACATTTAGGGTCACCGGATGTGATTTGCAAAATGCTTCAAATTCGGTTGGGTAGTCGAATCCGGTGGTACCTCCACTATAACAGGTTGAATATGCGCTTGCGTGAATTCCGGCTTTGATGCAATTCTCTATAGAGTCGCTTTTTAAGAACTTGCTTAAGAAACCTGAATTAAATGTGTCTCCTGCGCCAATTGCGTCTTTAGATTCAACTTTAAGTCCGTCTGCATGGTAAAATGAGTTTTCCGATTGACCGCGAATGCCTTTGGATCCGCAAGTTGCCACTACTAATTTTGAATACTTGCTTAACTTTTGCAGGGCATCTTCAACGGTATTTGTTTTACTGATAGCCATAGCCTCAGTATCGTTCGGAAAGAATATGTCTACATTACGGAGTATGTCAATTACGTCGTCACCCCATTTTTCTTCTGGATCAAAGTTTGTGTCGAAAGAGGTAGTTAGCCCAAGATTTTTTGCTTTTTCAAATATCTTTTCAACGTCGGGACGTAGTCCTTTTTGTAAATAGAAAGACGAAATATGCAGATGTTGGGCCGATTTCAAGAGCTCGTCTGGTAGATCAAGTATAGTTAAATACTCCATCGCACCAGGGTAAGTAATCATGCCTCGTTTATGCGACTGGGTAAATATACAGGTAAGGCCAGTTTGAACTCCCGGTGTGGTTTGAATAAATCGCGTATCTATGTTTCGATCGTGAAGTGCTTCAATACAACGTTTGCCGAAGATGTCGTCGCCAATACGTCCAACGAAACGAATATTAAGGCCCAAAGCAGCTGCATTTAAAGCCATTATTGCAGACGAACTGCCAATAGTTAAGTTCATTCCGTCGCAAATAACTTCTTTTTCTAAATCAGGTAGGTTATTTACTTGATCGAGGATGAGATCCATATTCAGTTCACCTGCAACAAGAATGTCATAATCTTTGTTGGCCGTAGTCGTATCGCTGGACTTAAATCTTGGATTTTTAGATGATGGATGAAGCATAATCGGATAAAAGCGAAGGTTTCATGTTATTTCCACTACTATGTTAACAAAACGAAATACAAACAGCAACAATTAGGCACAAAAATAATATAAATTGAAAGAAAGTGAAAGCATAAGTGTTGTTTTCCGGTGAATTAATTTTTTGATTATACATTCTGAGTTAATCAGTTTTGTTTAGGGCTGAATTCCGTTTATTCTTTTTATATCTTTCGAGTTGAGTCTTTTAGTTTCGAATTGGTTCGAAGGTTCGACCATTCTATTTTGGTAGGCTCAATCAAGGAATCAACATAGATATTAAGGAAAATAACCTATGGCAGTCTACAGCGTAGCAGAACGACGTAATAAGGCACTAAATTTGCTCAAGGAGAATGGTCAAGTTTCGGTAACGGAATTAAGTGAGCTACTTGATGTGTCGGAAGTAACAATCCGAAAAGACTTACAATACCTCGAACGAAGAAACTTGCTTATTCGCACGCACGGTGGTGCCATGCAGAACAATTATCTTGTTCAAGATCAACATTTTGAAGTGAAAGGGAAGAAGTATGCTGATGAAAAAAGACGTATAGGTGAAGCTGCGGCTAGTTTGGTCCAAGATGGTGATACCATAATTATGGATGCGGGAACAACTATGATTCAATTAGCTCGTTGTTTGCATAACAAACGCAACTTGACCATTTTATCATCAGCAATAAATGTTGCTATGGAGTTGATGCATATACCTGATGTTCAATTGGTAATGTTAGGCGGTGTAATTCGATCTACATCAGCAGCAGTTGTTGGCCCGTTTGCTGAAACAATGGTCAATGAGCATTATTGTAGTAAGTTGTTTCTGGCAGGCGACGGACTTGATCCAGATTTTGGAGTCACCACCACAAATGGTCTTGAAGCGCATCTGAATAAAATGATGATTGCCTCAGCTCAGGAAACAATTCTTATTATGGATTCGTCGAAATTCGGTCGAAGAGGATTAAGTCGGATATGTGGCCTCGATAAAATTAATCTCATAATTACAGATTCTGGAATTTCAGACCACATGAAAAAAGTCTTTGAGGAGCGTGACGTGCCTTTGATGATTGTTTAATGGTTAATCGTTTACAAGCATTTCAATAGGCAGTTTACCATTGTCGCGAAGTAACTCAAACCAAATTACTTTGCACTTAATGTTGTTAATAAATTTTGATGCTAGAGTGCGTTCTTCGTGTCGACTCTGTGAGTATTTTGAAAAATTGTTGTAATTAATAATCCTATTTAGTACTATTTCGTAATCAAACGAAACTAAATGAAGTTTTAATAATAATCTTTTCTTTCATTTTACTCTTGAGGTCAATTTATGAAGTCGAAGCTCTGGTTGGTTTATGCAATAATTACAACAGTGTTCTGGGGTGTCTGGGGCGCATTAATCGAGATACCCGAGAAAGCTGGTTTCCCAGCTACTCTCATTTATGTTGTTTGGGCTTTTACAATGATTCCGCCAGCTTTAGTAGCGATGAAGATCATTGGATGGGAGTTCGATTTCCGAAAAAAGTCCATTATGTTTGGTATGGCTGTGGGTATTCTGGGAGCTGGCGGACAACTTGTTCTTTTTCATACCCTTGCTATTAGTCCGGCTTATCTTGTTTACCCGTTTATCTCACTTTCTCCTGTCGTTACTATTGCTTTGTCGCTTTTCTTGTTAAAGGAGAGAGCCAACAAGTTCGGTTGGGTAGGTGTTATTCTGGCCTTAATCGCGATTCCATTACTTTCTTACACTTCACCAGACGGTAATGGAACTACTAGTAACCTGGTTTGGGTGCTTCCAGCTAGTATTGTTTTTTTAGCATGGGGTACACAAGCATATATTATCAAAGTAGCGAATACGTCTATGAAAGCAGAAAACATCTTCTTTTATATGATGGTTTCTGGCTTGGTGCTAGTTCCAATTGCATTACTAATGACAGATTTTAAGGAACCCATTAATTGGGGATTTGAAGGGTATGGATACAGTTTTTTTATTCAATCACTGAATGCTATTGGAGCTCTGTTCTTAGTTTATGCCTTTAGATATGGAAAGGCTATGATTGTGTCTCCACTTACAAATGCCGTTGCACCGGTTACCACTGTGATTATATCCCTAATCATTTATGCTGTTATCCCAAATATGATAACAACAGCTGGGATGGTATTTGCGATTATTGCAGCATTATTTCTTTCTTTCGAAGATTCGCCTGAAAACAACGAAATATCGGCCTAAAGCATTTTATTGTGGTTTAATTTGTCCACGTTTCGAAATGAAAGTAACAAGTTGGGCGCATAGATGCCCAACTTGTGTTTCTCCAAAGTGGAAAATAGCAATTCCTTTCATATATGCAGCTATTGAGTTCGAATACTTTCGAAATATTTCTTTTTCTTATTATTTGTCTTGCATATATGATCGTTCTTTTTTATTCTCTTATAGAAGCGCTTCTAAAAGGCATTTTTTAGTTGTCTGCTGAAAATCGTATCTGTTGAATTTTAATAGAAGGTACTTATGGACGCTCGAGTCTTATCAACCAAAGGTTTCGTCATTAGCAAAGCACTCTTCGTGTTGATGCTGTTATTGATTGGTACCAGCGATCTTTTCGCACAACGATCTGGTGTAATTTCCGGTCGCGTGCTCGAACTGGGCACTGATGAACCACTAATAGGTGTAAACGTGAGAATCGCGGATACCTCAATTGGTGCAGTAACCGACAACGAAGGGTATTATCATATTTTAAATGTTCAACCAGGAACATACGACGTCGTTTTTTCGATGGTCGGATTCTCAACTACAACAGTAAGGGGTGTTGTGGTTCACCTCAGTGAAACTACCACCATTAACGCTACTATTGGCGAAGAGGCCATAACTGGCGAAGAAGTTTACGTTACCGCAGAACGTGACGTAGTTCGGATGGAGGTTTCGTCAAGTAGAACACTCATCACAGCTCAAAGTATTGAGAATTCTCCAGTTGCTAACCTCGAAGAGATTTTATCCAGTTATCCGGGCATCTCTCTTACAGCTGGTAGTGACGGTACCGGACTTGTAATTAGAGGGGGGAATCTAAACGAGACAAATATTGTAATCGATGGTCTCTCAACTCGAGATATGCGTACCCAACAACCAAATACCACCCTAAATCTTACTGCAATTAATGAGCTTGAGGTGTTAAGTGGTGGATTTACGGCTGAACATGGTGGTATTCGATCCGGTATGGTTAATATTGTAACCAAAGAAGGACGTCTTGATCGTTACGAAGTTGTTGCTGATTTCCGAATAGCCCCCCCTCAGAAAAAACACTTCGGACCAAGTCCGTATGGCGTTGAAGGTCCTTTTTGGCAGGTACACGCGGGCCCTGACGCCATGACCGGCGTTACACAGGATATGGTAAATGCCGGACAATACCCTTTCACCTTTATTGGGTGGAATGAGTTTGCAAGCCAGCGATTGGCTGATGGTAACCCTGAGACGGATCTAACACCTCAAGAAGCATTAGAGGTGTGGAAATGGCAACATCGGAACCGTGAATATGCGAATAAGCCCGATTACATCCTTGATATGACACTGAGCGGGCCAATCAAAATATTACCAAGAACCTCTTTTATGGTTTCACAACGGTATGAAGACCTTCAATTGGTTTATCCGCTCAGTAGAAATAATTCAATTGCTTCTTCTACACTTGGTAAAATCACCACACAACTTGGCAACGGAAGAAAATTAAGTCTTAATCTCGCTCATTTAAATAAACTAGGAGTGAGTTCCGGTGTTTTTAACACATCTATTGGGGTTGTTGACGGTACTCGTCAGGGGACTTCTTACGCTCGAAACGCACAAAGTTGGGAACATTTATGGCACGATGCAGCTCTTAATCCAGTCGAAATAAACCATTTCCGAAGTGGGTTGCAGTATAGCCATGCCTTAACTTCTAACACTTACTACGATATTTCAACAGAATTTACGACCTATCAAACTCGACAGGAACCTAGTGGAGTTCGAGACACAACCGGAATTATGCAAATCGGTAATCGTTGGTATAACGAAGCTCCATTTGGTTATGTATCGAGTGAAATTGGACGAATCTCTGAATCGTATGATGTTTTAAATCAATTTATGATGTCGGGTGGAGGACGTGGACGGGACAACTCATCGTACTGGACTTGGGCCACTAGCTTGAACTTCACTTCTCAAATTAACCGACACAATCAGGTTAAAGCCGGATTCGATTTTGAATATGCATCCTACAAAGAGCGTAGAGAAGTCAATAACGAAGCATCATCACATCCTTTTGAAGAGCGGCCTCAATACTGGACTTTCTTCGATGCTACGCCAATAAATATTTCTGCATACGTTCAAAACCGACTTGAGTATGGGGATATGATTGCGAACATAGGTATTCGGGCCGATTATATGTCGTATGGCTCTGAAGCCTATAACCTTGATCCGGAATTCATTTTTAATGAACTCCCGTACACCCTTAATAACTATCGCGACACCGGAGTTATGTCGTTCTCGCATTTACAAACTGGTGGAAGTGTTAGCAAGTTGTATCTAAGTCCTAGAATTGGCGTTTCTCATCCAATAACAACTACAAGTAAAGTGTTCTTCAATTATGGACACTTTTATCAGCCCCCAGTACTCGACCAACTTTACACCGTTCGACCACTTACACGTGGTGCAATTATCCCGAATCTGAATGCAGCATGGCCCCGAACAATTTCGTACGAAACTGGCTTTGAGGTGGGAATACGTCAAAATTACCTGCTTTCATTTACCGGATACTACAAAGATGTTCAAAATCAGCTAAGCATCCAGAATATTGTCTCTTGGGACCAAGATAACGACGTTCGAACTTTCATGAACAACAGTTATGCCGACATTCGTGGTGTAGAATTTCGTTTTCAGAAAGTTACAGGGAAATGGTTTCAGGGTTGGGTTTCGCTAGAATACAGCACAAGAAGTACTGGTTTTACCGGATTCCGATATGTATTTGAAGATCCGCTGTTGGCAAGGGATCAACGCGAGACTATAAATCAGCAACGCCAAGAACCACGTCCTTCTATTTCAGCTAATCTGACTTTCATGACTCCACGGGATTTCGGTCCGCGCATTGGGCAGAATCATTTAATTGGAGGATGGAGACTAACAGTTAATCAATCGTGGAGTGATGGTGGACAATACTTGACAAACCCAGATGCACGTGTAGGACAGCGCAGATATGTAGATGCCATCGACTGGTGGAATACAGACTTGCAACTCACCAAAAGCTTCTTGGTTGGCGGTAATGTGATTGGATTCTATGCCCAGGTGACCAATTTCACGAATTTCAGAGGCTTTCCGAATCCACAGAATATGATTCAATACAGAGAATCATTACGGTTCCCTTGGTATCAGGGAGAACGTCAGGGTAACGACAAATGGGGAGATTGGGATAAAGACCACATCAACCTCGGGTATCACACATGGAATCAGTTTATCAATCCAAGACATTACACGTTTGGTCTGCGAATGCAGCTCTAACGAACAACGAATCAATATCCATTCTAAGGCATGAGGAAGAATATGGGTAACCATCATTCTATCAGAAAATTCAAAATAATCTTTATCGGGTTTCTCTTTAGCTGGTTCTTAACCGAAACACTAGATGCACAGAGAAGAACTCATAATGTAGGACGATTCGAATACAGTATTGATGCACAAGATATGTTCAATACCAGTAGTCAACCAGAATTTCTCTACACTGGAACATGGCCGCAAGATTACAATGCTTACGGAACCATTTCCTATCACTGGAACGCTCATATTTATGGTCGGTATATTAATGCCGATGGCGTCGAAATGGCTAGAGAATCGCAGGTATGGCCATCAAATTCGGGCTTTCGTGAAGAGCCAGATTATGGGCTGAAAGAATATCGAAGAGTTCGAGCTCCATTTACATACTTGGAAAAATCTGATGGAAGTCTTGCTGTAGTGTCTCGTAGATCAGAAGCTATCATAGATCCTGATCTACCCTCAGACATGATGATTGAGCTCAAGTATAAATCACCTCCAGGTATTGAAGTAACCAAACGATCGTACTCTTTTAGTAATCAATATCACAGTGATTACATTATTCAGCACAATCAGTATGTAGTCACGTTTGACTCTGATGACATACCTGGTCCCGACTTAGGTATCGATACGACTCAAACCATTGAAGATGTGTATTTTGTTGTTGCTTATGCGTTTACGAATGTTGCTGGAACACGAATGAATCAGTCGCGTTGGTATAGTGAAGCACGTGGTGATTTTGCAACTTTCGAAACCGTACCCTCAACGTTGCAACCAGATAAGAACTTGACTATTGCATATGGTTATGATGCACAACATCCTGATATTACAGCTTTCGATACTGGTGGACGACCTTTCGATAATGTCGGTAATCCACGTTATGCCATCGGTATTATGCCAGGAACTTCCTATTTACCTACCGCAGAACTAACATCTTCTACGTATGCGGGTTACTCTGTTTTGCATGTAGATACTGCCCCTGATAATCATGCAAATGATGTAAATCAACCTCATAGCATTCTAACAAACGCGAATATTAAAAACGTTTG
>JAIUMT010000010.1 GCA_022565415.1 Balneolales bacterium
AAAAAGAATTTGAAAGTCGTGTTGTGACGATTCCGGGCGATTGGAAAGAGTAAAACAAAAATAGCAATTTTTCTATCGAAATTAAAGACGATCAAATTCGAATTCTTCATATAGCCTATGAAATGCATCCGGATGTGGGGGCTTTTCGACGAGTTATGGCAAACAATCCGGCTCTGTTGGTGGAAGAACGAACATGGATTTCATCAAATGTATTCATCGAAGGCGAATTTCCGAACCGGCCAGATACGCTGGACTTAGTCGTTTTGCACGGATTTTCAGATCAGTTACCTGAAAATATACTTAATGAAACCCAACGGTTTATCGAAAATGTTCCGAGTTTGTTTTTTTTGATGCCATCAACTCCCGCAGATTTATTTGAAGAAGTATTAGCACCGTTGTCGGCAATTGAGGCAGATTTATCGCGCGAAATGAGTTCTATTCAATTAGTTGCATCTAACGACGAACGCGGTCATCCAATACTTGATTTGCCAGAAACTGAAATCGCTCGAACTCCCGGGCTACGGTCCCCTGTTTCTGGAATTCGACCAAAAATGAGAGCCACAGATTTGATTAACGCATCCGTGCGGGGTCAGGCTACATCAACACCTGTAATTAGTGTGATGCAAACCGGAAATAATCGAAGTGCCACTTTTTTGGCTTACGGATACTATCAATGGTTCCTTCAGCCAGACGAATCTGCGGCAATCTGGATGGACCAATTACTCACAAACTTAATCAACTGGACATCCGCAGATTTGGCCGAAGAGCGTTTTGTTGTCCGATCTTCGCAGCAAGTATTCGAAATTGGTCAGGAAGTCAACTTGCAGGCCACTCTACGAAATGAGGCGGGAAATCCGGAGTCCGATGCCGACATTCGGGTTTCGGTTAACAATGAAAATCAAGACACCCGATCGTTTTCAATGCTTTCGGGTGGAAACGGCTTGTATAGCCTCGACATATCAGGCTTACCAGAAGGATTTTACGAATTTGAAGCAAGAGCTACCGTAGAAAATCAGAATTTAGGATCCAGATCCGGGTCGTTTCAGGTTGGCGGACGATCTGTCGAATTGATAAACACCACCCGAAATGATGAAATACTCCAAAATATCGCATCTAATTCAGGTGGAGTCTTCACGACATACGAAGATATTGGCCAAATCATAGACGAGATACAGAATACGGCAGTGCGTGCATCCACAGTCGAAACCAGAATTCCATTCTACATAAACAGAACGATACTCTGGTTTTTACTGATCATGTTCCTTTTAACAGCTGAGTGGTTAATCAGGAAAAAGTATTCGTTGCCTTAAATCCGGATTAACGACTTCGATGGGGCAATCGAGTTTAGTCGTTCGACACCCTTTAAAAAGCCAAGTTCAACAATGAAGGAGAATCCGATTACTTCACCACCAAGTTGTTTAACAAGATCGGCAGCAGCGTTGGCCGTGCCTCCTGTCGCAATCAGGTCGTCGTGAATAATGACCTTTGAACCCGGTGTAATTGCATCTGCGTGCATTTCAACAGAATCTGTGCCGTATTAAAGTTAATAATCAGATTTGATGGTGTCGTAATGTAATCGATTTGGCTTACGAACGGGTATAAATCCGGCATGCAAATCCATTGCTAACCTCGGACCGAATAAAAAACCTCTGGATTCCATTCCGACCACAAAATCGACATGCTGACCCGCAAATGGTTTCATCAGCAATCGAGCAGTATGAAACACGGCTTCTGGATTACCCAGGAGTGGCGTTATATCTTTAAATTGTATTCCTGGTTTTGGAAAGTCAGGTATTGTTCTGATGTTGGCTTCTAAAAAAGCAATTACTTCGGAATCTATAGATGTCATGAAAAAATCAAATTTTGTGTTCGTAATTCAACAGCGATATTATACCAATTTAATTAGACAACTGAATCAAAATTATGCAAGAAATACTGCCAAATGCTTCGCAGGTACATCAAAAATATATGTCCTTAGCTCTTTTAGAGGCAGAAAAAGCGCTGCGAAACAGAGAAGTACCTATTGGAGCTGTGGTAATTCATCAAGGCGCAGTGGTAGGACGTGGACACAACATGGTTGAAACCTTAAATGATCCCACTGCCCATGCCGAAATGATTGCAATAACCGCTGCTTGCGAAACGCTGCAAACGAAATATCTACATAATTGCACGCTATATGTAACGCTGGAACCCTGTCCGATGTGTGCCGGAGCACTAGTCTGGTCGAAAATTCCGACGGTAGTTTTCGGTGCAATAGACGAGAAATCGGGCGGGTGTGGTAGCTTATTCAACATCTGCGAAAACAATAACTTGAATCACCAAATTGAAATAATCCAGGGAGTGTTGGAATTAGATTGCAGCGAAATGATCAAACAGTGGTTTAAATCAAAACGACTTTAATACACCTTATTCTGATGAATGTATTTTTGAACATCCGGGTGGACTAAATCCGAACCAGTCCCCTTCTGAAAATCTTCTCTAATTTGAGTTGAAGATGCATCAACCGGAGTATGTTCGACGAAAATGCAACGATTTCGGATTTCGACGGGTACTTTTTCGATTTCGTAGTTTGGTCTTTTAGCTACCAACAGCATCCAATCTTCCAGAATTTGCTCGAAATGAAACCATGTATTGAAGCTGTTCAAGTTATCTGAGCCGATACACCATAAGAACGTGGTGTCAGGATGTACATTTTGCAGGTGTTTCAGGGTTTGAATTGTGTATCCAGGTTCTGGTAAACCTCGCTCAACATCGTTTATAATCACATTTTTTACGTCTTTGAACGCGATGGAGAGCATTTCATAGCGGTGTTCGAACGAACTAATTTGCTGCAGGCTTTTGTGCGGAGGTTTACTAGATGGAATAATCCAAAGTTCGGTAACGAGACCACTCGACAAGAACGAATCCACGATGGCTTTATGGCCATTATGGACCGGATCGAATGTTCCACCTAATAAACCAACAACTTGCTTCACGATTGAATTTAGTTTTGAGCAGTTAGCTGTCTGGCTTGTGCAAGTCCAGCTCGTGCTCTGTCGGCATGTTCTTCAGCCTGGCTTCGGTTTTCACCGCGTGGAAACAGCTGAACGTATGTTTCGTAACTTGATATCGCTTTTTGAAAACGCTCTACTTGGCGCTCAACAATACTGTTTTCAGCGAATAGAATGTAAGCGTAAATTTGATTTGCTAAAGCTTTTTCGGCCCAGGGTGTCTCTGGGAATTGGTCCAGAGTTAGTCCGAAGTAGATTGCCGCCGCCTGATACTGGCGCACACGTAGGTACAAAGCAGCCGACTCATATTCTTTTCTGGCCAGTTTATCGCGCATTTCATCGATGTAAGAAGCTGCTAATTCTGCTTCATCTGCATCTGGATACCGACCAATGAACAATTGCATTAATTCCATTGCGCGGTAGGTATCGGTTTGATCCAGCTTGTAACGTGGACTTAGCTGATAGTAACTCAACGCTTCTTTGAATTCAGCTCCGATTCTACGCTCAGAACGCGGATAGTTTGTGGCATAACGACGAAATTCAGATGCTGCGATTAGGTATTCGCGATTGTTGTAATAGCTTTGAGCCAGCAAGTACTGACTTTCCTGGGCGATCTCAGTACCGCGTCCGATGGATAGTACGGTTTCAAAAGCTCTGGCTGCATCAGTAAACCGACCTCGTTCATAGAAGTTGTTGGCTTTTTCAAAAGCAACCTCAATGCTGTCGCCAGAACGGATTTGGTTTTTGTTTGAGCAAGCAACCACGGTTGCCATCATTACTACGAAAAAAAGGATATTGTAAAGTTTCACGCTGATATCTTGGTTAAAGGCTGTCTTATAAGAATAACTCAGTTTTCTCTATTCTGTAACTGATTTAACAGGGTATTTATTTCGTCACGGAAGGTGCTTTCGCGAAAGTACATCAGACTGCTGATGGCTTCGCCGTATAAACGATCGATTTCGCTCTTTGTTTGATTGATCACATCGTATTTGTGGTACAATTGTATCACATCTGAAATTTCATTGCTGGTAGTGGCGCCAGATGCCAGAACATTCTGTAAAACCGCTTTATCATCTATGGAAGCCTGTTGAAGTGCTAAGATAGACAAGTACGTCTTTTTACCTTCTGCAATGTCACCGCCGCACTTTTTGCCGAATTTTTCGGGATCGCCAATTGCATCAAGCAAATCGTCTTGAATTTGAAATGCAATTCCGGCTTTGAGTCCGATATTTCCACATTCTTCAACTGATTTTTCATCAGCGCCGGCAATAATTGCTCCCATTTGAAAGCTTGACTGAAGCAATGCGGCCGTTTTCTGCTCAATCATGAGTAAATACTCGTCGATTGATACATGTTGTCGGCTTTCGAAATCCATGTCCCGGGCCTGACCTTCACAAACAATTTGAGTTGCATTGAGAAATGAACTAACTAATGCCTGATATTGATCTTTCGAAAATCGGTTGTCGGCGCCGTAGTACAGTAACTGCTTAAAAGCCTGGGCGAAAAGTGCATCACCAGACAAAATTGCAGTAGATGAATTCCACTTCACATGAACAGTTTGCAGGCCACGTCGTTTGTCGGCGTTATCCATAATGTCGTCGTGGATTAACGTGAAATTATGCAACATTTCTACAGCTGCTGCAGCTGGAAGGGCGTCTTTTGGGTTTCCGCCGCATAGACCGCAACCGGCAACAACCATTTTAGGTCTGATTTTCTTTCCCCCAATAGACAGTATGTAACTTATTGGTTCGTATAGAGATGCTGGAGATTCCGGCAAAGATAACGAGTGGAAGTAATCGTCGAAAATGTTTTTGTTGGTTGACAAACGTATCAAGTTTTGTGGAAAATTATAAGCTTATAAGATAATGAAAAACACCAGCTATAACACATCACAATTCACGCATAATATAACTGCTATCTAACTTTTCGACAGAGTCGACACCAACCAAAAGCATTGTAAATTTCATGATATCTGACCAGCGAGTAAGTAAATCCCGAAGTCCGTTTTCTCCATTTTGATGGATACTCGCGATAACTGGCTGTGCAGTTGCGGCGAATCCTGCACCCAGGCAAAGTGACTTTACTACATCCCCTGCTGACTTAATACCGCCAGAGGCAATAATCTGATCTGGTTTGATTCCGGATTGTACGATTTCGTTGAGGCATACAACGGTCGGAAGTCCCCAATTGTTGAACTCGTGATACGGATTTGAATTGATTTTGCGAAGATTTTCGACTTTCGCCCAACTCGTACCGCCCGATCCGGCAATGTCTATTACCTTCACTCCTGCTTCGAGAAGCTTTCTTGCAACCGATGCACTAATTCCTGCTCCGGTTTCCTTAACTATTATAGGCACCGGGCAATCTGATACTAGTCGGGAAATTCCATCCAGAATACCGTTGAAATTTCGGTCCCCCTCAGGTTGCATAAGTTCTTGGAGTGGATTCAGATGAACAATTAACGCATCAGCTTCAATGGAATTAATTAGAATGTCGATTTTTGAAGCGGGGAAATCATCAATGAGTTGGACACCTCCGATATTTCCTGCAATAAACGCGTTTGGGGCAGTTTTACGGACAACGGAAAACGTCTCCAACTGGTCAGGTTCGTTGAGTAGAATACGCTGACTACCAACGCCCATGGGTAGGTTTAAATCCTGGCAAACCCTGGCGATGATTTCATTAACCTGAGTCGCTCCGGCATATCCGCCTGTCATCGAGGAGACAAATAAAGGCATCGAAAACTTTCGACCGAGTAACTCAGCTGAAATGTCTATATCGCTTAAGTTAATTTCCGGCAGTGCGTTGTGCCTAAAACGATATTGATCGAATCCGCTAGATATTTCATAATCGGATTGATTTTCGACGGTTAGGTCTACGTGATCTTGCTTTCTGGACTGAGAGCTCATGGTTGAGTAATTCTATATCAAAATGAGTTTGATGTAGCATACCCAACACAGATATGCTGCACAAGATTTCAGCTGGGAGCGCCCAAATTACGCTTTTGGCTTTCTCCAAACGGGCACAAATGAACAAGCTTCTCCATACATCAGTCTGTCTACGTATTTTTGTAGGTTTCGAGTAGCGTAAGCATAAGCGCTTTGAGGCATGGTCTTTTTGCTACATCCCTTTAAAAGAACTCGTTTTCCTTCGTATTGAGACCAGTCATGCTCGGATAGTACCTCGCGATAATATTCATCTCTCGCAGATTCTGCCGTGCCTATGTGTACGTGTTTTACATACGGACTAGCATGAGTTACTATCAACATATACGCCCAGGATGCAATGATGGCGTCGCTGGAGCAGTATGTCGCAAGAATTCCACCTTGATATTTGGACCAATCATGGTTCTCCATTGCGGCACGGAAGTCCTTTTCACGCAGCAACAAGTCCATAAAGAGGTACTCTTTGATGTCTAACTCAAAAATCTGATAATCGCCGGCAAGATTCTCCAGATCGATGGTAACGAGTCCGGATTTTGCCACTTTGTTATCGATAAGAACACTTTCACTCATAAAAATAGATTTCTAAACTGAAAATGATTCGCCGCAAGAACATGTTCTCGAAGCATTCGGATTTTTGAAATGAAAGCCTTTGCCTTGTAGTCCGTCTGAATAATCCAGCTCTGTGCCAGCTAAGTATAAAAAACTACGCATATCGACCACGAGACGTGTTTCACCAACTTCAAATGTTTTCTGAGTTTTGTCTTCGTCGGGGTTGAAATTGGCATCGAAGTCTAGCTCGTACGTGAGACCGGAACATCCCCCTCCCACAACACCTACACGCAGGTACGCTTTGTTATCTAGATGCTGTTCAGATCGAATTTGTTCGATTCGATTGAGTGCATTTGGACTGATTATTATCATTATTTATACTGACTGAACTACAATTTCCGGATCAATGCGGCGTACCATGCTTTCTATGTCATAAAGTGTACCTCTAGTTGCCGTAGGACATGTTCCGCAGGCACCCTGATAGTGTACCTTGATAACGTTATTGTCATCTAATCCAAGGACCTTAAGCCCGCCGCCATCAGCTAAAAGATAGGGTCTAACTTGCTCGTCGAGCATTTTATTGATTTGTACAAGTCGTGGATCGTCGCTTTCCATGGCCTCTTTTGAAGCATGTACTTCATCATCATCTGATTCCAACATACCAATAGGCTCTGCCTCGCGGATTGGTGGAGCGAGTTTGCGTAAAAGCTCGTTCCAATCTGAAGATCCATCTTGAGTTACAGTTACGTAGCTATCTACGTAATAAACTGATATTACACTCGGAATTGCAAATAGTAGTGTGGCAAACGGATCTTTTTCTGCTTGCTCAGCATTTTCGTACGATCTGGTTATACCTTGAGAAATAGGTTCGCTAATTACTAACCTCATTGCATTCGGGTTTGGTGTACGTTCGATTTCTGCGATCTTTGGCATAATAAGTACTCCTGACTATTTAATGCAGTCTGTGTTGTATTGTTACCGAATTTATTCGGTAGTAATTGATTTTCGGCCTTCAAGGGCGGCGTCTAAAGTGTGCCAGGCAAGTGTAGCACATTTTACACGTGCAGGTAAATCGCGCACACCAGCAAATATGGCCAATTTTCCAAGCTGATGTGGATGTTCTGCGATATCCAGTTTACCTGTGCTCATTTCGTGGAACTGCGTATAGATAACTTTTGCTTCCTGAATCGTCTTGCCTTTAAGAGCAGTGGTCATCATGGAGGCCGATGCTTTTGATATTGCACATCCTTCTCCGACAAATGACACATCTTCTATCGTGTCGCCCTCACCTATTTTGATGTAGACGACGAGTTTGTCGCCACAAAGTGGGTTATGTCCGAGCGATTCATGATCGAAATCTTCCATTACATGAAAATTCCGCGGCTTTTTGTTATGATCAAGAATGAGTTCCTGATAGAGTTGTTTCATTCGATTATCCATCAGCGAAACACCTCCAGAACTTCTTTCAACGCGTTAATAAAGATATCGACCTCTTCTTTGGTGTTGTAAAATGCAAACGATGCGCGACTGGTGGCCGGTATTTGAAACCGTTCCATTACCGGTTGTGCGCAATGATGCCCTGAGCGGATGGCTACTCCGTGGAAATCCAGCACAGTGCCAATATCATGAGGATGAACGCCATCCAGCACAAAACTTAGGACTGATGCCTTTTTTTTAGCGGTTCCAATAACTCTTAAGCCATCAATTTTAAGTGCTTGCAGTGTAGCGTATTCCAGTAGTTCATTTTCGTAGGCTGCGATTGAATCGCGACCAATTGTGTTTATGTACTTGATCGCTTCTCCAAGCATGATTACTCCGGCAATTCCGGGTGTTCCAGCTTCGAATTTATGCGGCACCTGATTAAAAGTAACGCCCGTATTGAATGAAACGCTAAGAATCATGTCTCCACCACCGCGGTACGGTGGCATTTTGTCTAGCAGCTCGCGCTTGCCATATAGCACGCCAACTCCGGTCGGACCCAGCATCTTATGCGCTGAAAACGCATAAAAGTCGCAGTCTAGGTCAACTACGTTGACTTCCATATGAGAAACTGCCTGAGCTCCATCGACCATTACAACGGCATTGTGCTGATGCGCTATGCGTGTAATTTCTTTAATCGGATTGATGGTGCCAAGGGCGTTCGAAACGTGATTAATGGCTACAATGCGCGTTTTTTCTGAAATCAGCGATTCGTAGGCATTCATGTCGAGTTCACCCTCATCAGTGATTGGAATCACAACGATTTTCAGGCCCTTCTCTTTTGCCAACATGTCCCAGGGGACGATATTCGCATGGTGCTCCATATTTGAGACCAGTATTTCATCGCCTTCGTTCAGAAATGCTCGTCCGTACGACTGCGCAACCAAATTTATGCTGTCGGTAGCGCCACTTGTGTAGATGATCTCGTTTTCGTCGCCAGCGCCAATAAATGATTTCACAAGAGTTCGCACCTTCTCGAAAGCATCTGTTGCTTCCTGGCTTAACGTGTGAACTCCTCGGTGAACATTGGCATGATACCGGCTATGGTAATCACTAAATGCATCGATTACCGGCTTCGGCATTTGCGTAGAAGCCGCGTTATCAACGTAAACGAGTGGTTTATCGTTAATCCGCCGCGACAAAATAGGGAAATCGTCCCTGATTTTGTCAACGTCGAAAGTGCTAAATTGCTCTTTTATAAGCATGTATTACTGTAGTGTTAATTACTTAAACCACGGGTAGTGTAAACTTCTACCGCTTTCCGTAAATCCTCTTTAATTGAATTCACAGGAAGTGATTCGATAACTTCGGTGGCAAAACCGAACGTCAATATTTCTTTGGTAGACTTATCGTCTAATCCACGGCTTTTCAGGTAGAATTCTTGCTCGTCATCGAGCTGACCAACCGTAGCACCGTGCGAACATTTCACATCATCGGCGAAGATTTCAAGCTGAGGTTTGGTATAAACCATTCCGTCGCGTGACAACTGCAGGTTGTGGTTCTCCTGAAATGCATCGGTTTTCTGAGCATCTTTGCGAACAAAAATTTTGCCATTGAACACACTTGTCGACTTTCCATCAACAATCGTTTTATGCAACTGGTGTGATGTACAATTTGGCACCTGATGATCCATAATACTATGAGTATCAGACAGTTGATTGTTATTCACCAGAACAAGTCCGTCGAGTGTAGCGTGTGAGCCTTCGCCCTGCATTACTGCACGAACGTCGTTTCGGAAAATCTCAGCACCCAGGGAAACTGTGTATGACTGAAGATCTGCATCACGTTGCAACTGACTTACCAATCGATTGATATGATATGCTTTGAGTCCGTCTTTTTGAAGGCGAACGTGTGACATATGCGAAGATTCACCCAAAAGGATTTCAGTAAACGAGGTGGTTAGGTAAGCAGCATCATCGTCGCCAATGTACTCCTCAACCACGGTAAATTCTGAATGTCTTTCGGCTACAATCAGGTTTCGGGGAAAGCTAGCTGTGTTTTCCTGACCCTTAGTGATGTAAACCAAGTGAATTGGTCGCTCGAATTTGGTGTCTTTAGGAATGTAAATAAAGGCGCCATCTTCAAACTGAGCGGTATTCAACAAAGTGAAGTAGTCGTCTTCGAAGTTATTAGCCTTGTTGAAACTCACTTCAACCAATGCGCTATGCTTTTCAACAGCATCTTTGAAATTCGTTACGATTACGCCTTCGGGCAGGTCCTTCACATTAGAAGAATCGCTGTTATACAGGCCGTTAACGAATACCAAAGTTGAATCTTTGGCTTCGGGAACTGTTGCAGTATCGTAACTAACAGCTTTCAGGCTTTGCAGGTTACCCTGAACAAATGCACCACGAGCTATTGGTTTGATGTTGGTAAATTTCCATTCTTCATCGCGGGTGGTTGGGAATGGTACTCCTTTTAGAGCAACAGATGCCTCAGATTTGATGGCATCAACGGTACGGAGATTCATCACCGGCACCTTGCCCGCATTCAGAGTATCGAGATTGAATGTGGTTTCTTGTGCGGTTACAGAACTCATTTGGCCTCCCCGTTTACCGATTCGATAATGTTATCGTATCCATCTGCCTCAAGCTGAAGCGCTAGTTCTTTTCCGCCAGACTTCACAATGCGTCCGTCTTTGAGAACGTGCACGTAATCTGGTGTGATGTAATTCAAAATTCGTTGGTAGTGAGTAACCAAAAGAACGCCTTTGCTGCTGTCTTTGATTTTGTTAATACCTTCAGACACAATTTTCAACGCATCGATGTCCAGTCCGGAATCGGTTTCGTCGAGAAGTGCCAACTTAGGATTCAAAACAGCAAGCTGAAGAATTTCGTTGCGTTTTTTCTCGCCACCAGAAAATCCATCATTTACGCTTCTATCGAGGAATTTCGGATCCATTTCAACGATGTCGAGCTTTTGATGCACATAGTCATCAAACTCAAGCGGATCCATTTCTTCTTCGCCATGCTCACGTCGGATGGAGTTATAGGCCTGACGCATCAGCATTGAATTGCTAACTCCGGGAATTTCTACTGGATACTGAAATGCAAGGAAAATACCCAAGCGCGCACGTTCGTCGGCTGCAAGCTCTTCAATATTTTTTCCTTCGAAATAGATTTCACCTTTGGTGACTTCGTAAGCTGGGTGACCGGCGATAACCTTAGAAAGGGTACTTTTACCACTTCCGTTTGGTCCCATAACGGCATGAACTTCGCCCGCTTTAATTTCTAGGTTGATTCCCTTAAGGATTTCGGTGCCGTCAACTTCGGCATGCAAATTTACGATTTTAAGCACTGTAATTACTGATTGAGTTAATATTGTTATTTATAAAATGTATTAGCCTACGCTACCTTCGAGCTTGATACTCAATAACTTGGTAGCTTCAACAGCAAACTCCATTGGAAGTTCTTTGAAAACTTCTTTAACAAAGCCGTTGATAATAAGCGAAACCGCATCTTCCTCATCGAGTCCTCTAGACTGTAGGTAGAAGATCTGATCTTCTCCGATTTTAGATGTCGATGCTTCGTGTTCTATACTTGCTGTGCTGTTTGCAGACTCGATGTATGGGAATGTATGGGCGCCACATTGGTCGCCAATTAGCATGGAGTCGCAAACGCTGTAGTTTCGGGCTCCGTCGGCTTTCTTGCCAATTTTGACTAGTCCGCGGTAACTGTTGTTCGATTCACCAGCTGAAATTCCTTTCGAAATAATGGTAGATCGGGTGTTTTTACCCAGGTGAATCATTTTAGTACCGGTATCAGCCTGCATCTTGTCATTCGTGACGGCAACGGAGTAAAATTCACCAATAGAGTTGTCGCCTTGAAGAATTACACTTGGATATTTCCAGGTAATCGCAGAGCCGGTTTCGACCTGTGTCCATGAAATTTTGGAATTCACACCTTTGCAAATACCACGTTTGGTAACAAAGTTATAGATACCGCCAACGCCGTTCTTATCGCCGGAATACCAGTTTTGAACGGTAGAATATTTGATTTCAGCGTTGTCCAAGGCTACAAGTTCAACTACAGCTGCGTGCAACTGATTCTTGCTGAACATTGGCGCTGTGCATCCTTCCAGATAGCTTACAGACGCACCTTCTTCTGCAACGATTAGGGTTCGCTCGAACTGTCCAGATTCTTCGTTGTTAATTCGGAAATACGTAGACAATTCCATCGGACACTTAACCCCTTTCGGGATGTAACAAAATGATCCGTCGGTAAAAACTGCTGAATTCAACGCCGCGAAGTAGTTGTCGCCCGGGGGAATAACTGTACCGATGTATTTTTTAACCAGTTCAGGATAATCTTTCAACGCTTCTGAAATCGAACAGAATATTACACCAACTTCGGCGAGTTTCTTGCGAAATGTAGTAGCAACAGAAACACTATCAAAAACGGCATCAACAGCCACGTTTTGCATCATTTTTTGCTCGTGCAACGGAATCCCAAGCTTCTCATACGTTTCCAGAATCGCAGGATCAACTTCGTCGAGACTGTCCAGTTTAGGCTTTTTCTTAGGGGCGGAATAATAAACCAAATCCTGATAGTCGATTTTTGGATATTCGACATTTGGCCAGGTTGGTTCGGTCATTTTTAGCCAGTTTCTGTAAGCCTTAAGCCGAAACTCGAGCATAAAATCAGGCTCGCCTTTCTTTTCAGATATCATTTTGATGATATCCTCATTTAGCCCTCTCGGAAAATCATCGTATTCGATTTCAGTTTTGAATCCGTATTTGTATGGTTGTGATACGACGGAGTCTAAAGCATCAATTTCACTCATTATCTATGCGTTGTTAAGATTCAAGATTGTGTTCTGTAGTACTATATTAGTGATTGGAATAATATCACTTAATATAAAATGGTCTTTTCGTGTTGTCGAAATTCAGAACATTACCGCTTATTTAGATTTAATAAACCAAAGATACGCAATTTTAGTTGCACAGACGAATATTAACTGGGTAGATTTTCCCAATTAAACATATTTTACACCTATTCGGTTTTCAGGTTTTCAGTTGAATTCTCAACTGCTTAACCAATCTCTTTCTTACTTATTTCCCACCCTTCTCAAGGCTTATCATGAAATTTTATTTAGCATATTTTCTTTTAGTTGTTGTAATGTTTGTAGGATGCAACACTCCTCAACCGCAGACATTTCAAATCGAGGTAAATCACCCCGAATGGATTAAAAATCAGACCATATACGAGGTCAACATCAGGCAATTCAGCGAAGAAGGCTCATTTGCAGCTGTACAGCGCGAATTGCCACGTATCAAAGAACTTGGAATCGGAATCCTTTGGCTGATGCCGATTCATCCTATCGGTGAGGTAAACCGAAAAGGCACTCTCGGAAGCTACTATTCAGTACAGGACTATTTCGATGTGAATCCGGAGTTTGGCACCAAAGATGATTTCCGCAATCTGGTGAATGCCGCCCAAGAACTGGATATGTATGTAGTTCTTGACTGGGGCGCCAATCATACCGCATGGGATAATGAACTCACAACAACAAATCCCGAGTTTTTCGAAACAAACGACGAAGTGAGCTTCATTCCTCCACGTGGAACCGACTGGGACGATGTAATTCAGCTCGACTACGACAATCCTGAGGTTTGGGATTATATGATTTCAGCGCTGTCTTATTGGTTTCGTGAGTTCAATATTGATGGTTATCGTACAGACGTGGCCTATTTGGTTCCCCTCGAATTGTGGAATCGTGCCAGAACTGAGCTGGATGCCATTAAACCTGTATTTATGCTCGCAGAATCTGATTTACCAGAGCATCATATCGCCGCCTTCGACATGACCTATAACTGGAAATTGCATCATTTATTTGGCGGAATTGCTCGCGGCGAAGAACCGGTCTCCAGAATCGATGAAATCATCGCTGAAGACAAGCAGTTGTTTCCAGAGAATGCCATCCGAATGCAGTTTACTTCCAATCATGATGAAAACTCGTGGCAAGGCACTGTCTTTGAGCGTATGGGCGATGCGGCTAAGACATTTGCCGTGTTGGCCTCAACAATTGATGGTATGCCACTTCTATATAATGGTCAGGAAATTGGGCTCAACAAACGACTCGAATTCTTCGAAAAGGATGCGATTGAGTGGACTGAGAGTGCATTTACCGAGTTCTACACCAGGTTATTCAATTTAAACCGTACAAATGAGGCCTTATTTAACGGAAGCTATGGCGGACAAGCGGTGCGACTTGAATCAGACAATGATGATGCTTTGTATGCTTTTGTTCGTGAGAAAAATGAAAGCAAAGTGCTGGTTGTTCTAAACCTCAGCGATTCTGAAATAATAGCCTCCGTTAAGAATGAGTTACTTGAAGGCACGTATACGGAGTTGTTCACTGATGCAACAGTGACACTAACGGAGCAAAATGAATTTTCTCTAAAACCGTGGGAATATCTGGTTTACTATTACTAAGCAAGAGGATAACTAACTGGCTACGTTGCGAGCCACGTGACCACAATATCTACTATTAAGCAAAATGGGGCAGGAAATTTTAAATCCTGCCCTTCTCTTTTTAATTTGACTGAAGTGCACTAACAGCGGCTGTGTTTACGATATCTTCCCAAGAGCATCCGCGTGATAAATCATTCATTGGCGCAGCTAATCCTTGGATAATGGGTCCAGTTGCAGTAGCGCCCCCTATCCTTTCCGTGATTTTGTACCCGATGTTTCCGGCGTCCAGATTAGGGAATACGAACACATTCGCTTTTCCAGCTACAGCTGATTCCGGCGCTTTTTTACTGCCAATTTCTGGCATCAAGGCTGCATCAAACTGAAGTTCACCATCGATTTGCAACTCCGGAGCCATCGATTTGGCGATGGCCGTTGCCTCAACAACCAACTCTGTTCGTTCATGTATCGCACTTCCTTTCGAAGAACACGACAGCATTGCAGTTTTTGGCTCTGTTCCGGTGAGTTGCGCGTGTGTTCTAGACGAATCCACAGCTATTGATGCAAGCTGATCTTTGTCGGGATACGGAACAACGGCACAGTCACCGTACGTGATTACTCGTCCATCAGGTAGACTCATCAAAAAGACACTGGAAACGACACTCGACCCAGGTTTTAATCCTATTACCTGAATCGCTGCCCGCAAAACATCTCCCGTGGTATTTACTGCTCCGGCCACGCATGCATCGGCATCGCCATGAATTACCATTTCTGCGGCGAAATAAAGCTCATTCTTAACTATTTCCAGAGCTGCGGCTTCGGTTAATCCCTTCTTTTTGCGACGATTGTACAGGTGATCGGCATACATTTCAAGTCGGTCGCTCAAAGCGGGATCAATAATTTCAACCTTTGATGACAATGTTATCGACGTTTCGCTTGCAAGAGCGTGAATAACAGACGCTTTACCTAGTAAGATTGGCGTACAAATTCCATTATCAGCCAAAAACGCAGCAGCACGTATCATGCGAACATCACCAGACTCCGGCAATACAATTTGTTTGTTCAAAACCGACGCATTCTGTCGGATTTCATCAATTAAAGACATAATAATAAATTATTTAGGTGATCTGTTTAAATAGTATTTAAGGCGCTGTTTCGAACAGTAATTCTGAATTTCGGTTACCAAAGAAAACGGGATCCTGCGGACGATTATGCAATCTTCTGGATGTAAATGTCATGTTTCGCAGCATATAGCGCAGAATCATATCGGTATCGGTGTTACCGTCTTGAATTGCGCGGGCAAAGTAATACGTCATAATTCCGTGGATTCGATCAGTTCTTCTGTCGTTCGAGACATAATTCCCGGCAATTTGAGATGGTTCTGAGGCAAAGATCACCCATGAATCCGATTTCTGGCGTGTTAAAATCTGACTAATTTGTGCATAATTGGCCCTAAAATTAGACTGAATTCCTCCATTCGGAAGCTCTCTGAAATCCGCATCAATCATAACACGAATCGATCGAACAGGCAGTTGTGCCAATGTTCGCATAAAGTTCTCCAAAGCAATACCCTCACCCGGCAAACCATCAACCGGAATGAGTCCGGCTTGCATGCTTCCATTATGAACCACGCCTCCGGCCCCGGCGTAATACACAAAAAGATCGGTCAGAGATGAATATGGCAAGTTGTGTAGTGTTTGCTCTCCTCTATCTGACTTAAAAATGGTTTCGACATTTTCGTCTGTTCTGAAATCCTCGATTATTACTATTCGATCGTCGCTGTAACCAAGAGACTCACGCAGATAGGTGCGCATCAAACGAACACTTCTGTGAGCATGATTATTCTTCAGTGCTGAATTCCGGTAATTCTGATTCCCAATCAAAATTGCGATTCCTTGCTCGTTTTGGATTTCAGCTCTAGGAATATCACGTTCCACATCAATGCTTCCAAACGCCATATTTGAGGTGGTAATGATGAGGTCACTTTCGTTTGACATGGCAGGACGCCAAATTAAAGCCCCGTCGGTAACCTGAACATAGGTTGGTGTTATCCCAAGCAGAACCCGATGCCAACCACTTTCAGTAGTTTCAACCCAAGGTAATAAACCCGCCTCAGCAACCGTGGTAATCACATTATTCGGAGATACTTGAGGAGAACTTCGCAAGGGAATATTTCTCGAAACAATACGAACATAGCGTTTCAGCACTTCTTGGACCGGAAACTTGATTTCCTGCTGTTCAAATTCGGATTTTATTTCAATTCGAATATAACCGGGTTCATCAGGTGAAAACGACCGAAGCCCTAAGTCACTAATTAAATTCAGTGTTAGTGAGCTATCCACACGAAGTTGTAATCCGTTTACAATTTCTTCATCATCATGATAGGCATTAATAATTACATCAAATGGTTCCGCTGCTAACGATGTTGTGTCCATTCGAGTATCCATCCCGACTTTGTTCAAGAAGCGTTTTTCACCTGTGTATCTAGGTTCACCTACCGGACGCATATTCAGCATGGATCCCGCTAAAAGCAGCCCGCCTGAACCCATAAGAACATTTTTCTGGGTTCGACTGAGGTCGGTTTCGAAGAATCCATCCGCATTTGCAATATAAATCAGCCCGCCGGCACCTAGAATACCGAACGCAGCCCATCCATATCGCGGACGATATCGCTGAATAACCCGATTTGCTTCGAGTTTTAGAGGCGACTCGTAAACTTCGATAGTACGACCTTCAATGGTTAAAACCGGTCGTTCAGGGGTTGGCATTGAACGAATAACAATCGCCGGTCGAGTATCGATCAATTGTGATTCGGATGTGTCGACGGTCGGTTTTTCTTCGATAATCCATCTGCTGCTGGTACATGCAGAAAATAGAACCAACGTGATTCCAATAAGAAATAGACTACGAATCATAATTTGTTTTAAACCCAGGGTGACTGTAACAAGGCATTGGCAATTTTCGCAGCATCAATGGCAATTACCATTTCCTCATCAGTTGATATAACATAAACTTCAGTCTTAGAGTTTTCTGTGCTGATTTTATGCTTTTTGGGTCCTGATGGAAGGTTTTGATTTAATTCCTCGTCGATTTCAATACCCATGTACTCCATTCCGGCACAAATTTTGGATCGAATGATGGCAGCATTTTCGCCTACACCAGCCGTAAAAATGATTGCATCACAACCGTTTAGTGTAGCCATGTACGATCCGACGTATTGCTTGGCCCGATAGCAATAGGTGTCGATAGCCTGCTCGCAACGTCGGTCTCCGTTCTCGGCCTCTGCAATAAGATCGCGCATGTCGGCAGCGTAACCACTTAAACCAAGTAAACCACTGTTTCTATTTAACATTGCATGAAGATGATTGAGTGGCATTTCCTCTTTTTCGATGAGGTAAAACATAATCGACGGATCAATATCTCCACTTCTGGTGCCCATTATAAGCCCAGACAACGGCGTAAATCCCATACTCGTATCAACACTCTTCCCATCTTTGATAGCAGCTATAGAGCAACCATTTCCCAAGTGACAAGTAATCACTTTTGTCCCTTTCGCCTTGGTGTTTTTCAAATCGTAGTATCGGCGGGAAACATAGTAATGCGAGGTTCCGTGAAATCCGTATTTCCTGATTTTGTACCGTCTGTACATTCGGTTTGGGATGGCATAAAGGTATGCTTCAGGAGGCAGTGAATGATGAAATGCAGTATCGAAAACGGCCACATGTGCTGCGTTTGGGAGATAATGTCGGGCGGCTTCAATCCCTTTCATATTCGGCGGATTATGCAAAGGCGCTAAATCATAGGCTTGCTCAATTACTTCAATAACCGATTCATCAATAAGAACAGAGTCTTTGAAGGTCTCTCCCCCGTGAACCACGCGGTGACCAACAGCTTTGATGTCGTCAATAGACTTAACCACGCCTAAATCAGGTGCGAGTAGGTGCTCCATGATTTCTTTGAGGGCCACGGTGTGGTTGTCTATCTGCATGGTCTTCTTGATGGGTTTTACATCAGGAAGTTCATGTTTCACCAGTGCCGTTACAGCTCCAATGCGTTCGACCACACCAGAAGCGATCATTTCTCGGTTATCGGTTTCAATAAGTTGATATTTGACAGAAGAACTGCCACAGTTAATTACTAATGTTAGCATAGTCAGAATGGAATAATAAGGTCGAAAGATAGTTGTTGGCGGAATTTGAACGTGTTTTCTGAATCGATTGGATCTGATACCCAGAATGGTATGTCCCATCGAACGGCGAATCCACGCATTTCTGCCAGGTAATTTGGAATATTAATATAGAATAAGACGCCGGCGCCGGCATTTGCCACCACATTATCTGTGCTGGAAGTCATGTTTTCGCGATACGTGATGATCGCGGCATCGGAAAAAAGGCGGGTTTTGAAGTGTGCAAAGTATCCCGCTATTGGAAATGAGCTCAAATAGCTGTCGATCGGATTACGAATGTCGAGTTCGAGGCTTGCAGAATGCATCGCTTGTATGTTGTTCTGCAACCCGTTTTGAAATCGGAAAACGTCGTGTTTTCCATAGCCACGAAGTGCCGGACCCGTTTCTGATATACCAAACACACCATTTTGTAGTCCTTGAATGGGTAACGGACCGTGTGATCGGAAAAATCCATTTCGTTGCCACTGATAAGCGGGTGCATAAGCGAGATTGGTGCCAAATTCCGGAGATGAGTCGTTCCCGATGTCGCAACGACTGCCTAAAGCGAGTCCAACCGAGAAAACGCTATTTAGTGGCTGATACATGGTACTGGTTAGCGATACCCGGTGACTGTTCTCGCCCGTATTCAGATAGGTTTGGGCACGCAATGTCTGATAACCTTTAGCTAGTATTGTGCGATAGTTTAGGCTAAGGTCTCCGACTACTCTCGCATCTGATTGCCAGTTCCCGGGAAAAACCAGATAAACGTCGTTAAAACGCTGATAATAATGCACATCAGATTGAAAAAGTATAAACTGATCGTCGTGCGATCCGGTTTTGATGCGTTTGGAGAGTCCCGCCCCGTGTCGCTGAAACCCTTCTCTAACCGAGCTGTTTAGCTTAATTGTGAACGCTTGCTGAGGTGAACTCAGTGCGTTGAGGGGGTGCTCGAAGCGGATGTCGTAAGCAACTGGTAACTCGGGAATAAATGTATTTAGCCAAAAACCGGTGTAGAGTCGGTAGGAACCCATTTCTTCGTTATCCTGGTATCCAAAAAAACGAACCCCAAGTTGAATCCCATCTTCTGTGTTATACCATACCGTTGGGCGGATTTGTGTCTCGTAAACAGACTGAGCAGCCACCGTCGAAACGCTTCCAAACCATATAATCATTCCTGCCAAAAGTAAACCGCTCGTTTTCAGTTTGGTTTTTTGTCGGCGTTGAAATGAATTATTCACATCGGTGGGATTACAGAGAGTTGTGTGCTGGATTGTTTTCGCTACGATAACGCTGGAATAGGTACAATGTTTTCGAGCACAGCAAATTTACGAAATAATACCCGAAAATGGTAGATAAGCTGTATTTAATCGGATTCAGAACTGTTGCTCTGTGCTGGACTTTTCGTACGGAGTCGACTTGCGAATCCAGTAAGAATCTGTCGCATTTTTGTCAAAATCCAAAAACGTGCGGTATAATGAGCCTTTTTTTTGCCTACGAATAAATCCAATCGGTGTGATCAGTAGCAGGTACACCAGCGTAATTATAAATCGGGTTACCACAAATCCCATTCCAAGGGCCATCAACATCCATCCTTTGTATAAAGAATACAACGGCTTCGGTAAAAATAGGCACACAAATAAAAAGAGGAGACTTCCAATCGTAAGGTTTTGTGCAAGATCGGTGACTACCCACCCATTTTTGTATGCGATAAAGGCTGGGACTAAAAGTCCGACCACAACAAAAATGACGATGCCAAAGTCACGCACTTTCTTATCGTCTACCGGTATTTGATTCCACGTATTCTTCATCAGTCTAGTGCAAATTCATCTTTCCATTCGTCGGAAACTTGGGTTTCTGGTTGTTCGGATTTCAACAAAACATGGTTACCAAGCACAAGGACGTCCATATTGGTTCTGATGAAGCACCTGTACGCGTCTTCTGGTGTGCAAACAATTGGCTCACCTCGCACATTGAAACTAGTGTTAATCAATACAGGAACGCCGGTTATTTTCTGAAATTCTTCGATGAGGCGATAATACCGCGGATTGGTTTCTTTGTGGACCGTTTGAATCCGAGCGGAATTGTCGACGTGGGTTATTGCGGGTAAATCCGATCGTTTTTGATATAGCTTGTCGAATCCGGCGGCCGAGGCATCAACTTGTTGTTTGATTTTTTCGCTAACCTGAGATACCATAAGCATATAAGGACTGTCTGCAGAGAAGTCGAAATATTCTGAGGTGTGATCTGCTAAAACACTGGGTGCGAATGGCCTAAAGCTTTCACGGAATTTGATTTTAACATTCAGGGTTTTCTGCATGTTTTCAGACCGGGGGTCGCCAAGAATCGATCGGTTGCCTAGAGCTCGCGGACCAAATTCCATCTTTCCCTGAAACCATCCTACTACGTTTTCATCGGATAGAAGTCGGGCTGTTTCGCTGAAAAGATCATCATCAGACTTTGTGGTAAACGGGATTTTATTCTCGTTGAGAAATGTTTCGATGGCTTCGTTACTGAACTCTGGTCCGAGGTACGAACCCTGCATCTTATCGGACACACCATCCACCGCGCGAGGGTTGTCACCATACTGATACCAGGCAAAGAGCGCCGCACCAACCGCTCCTCCAGCATCTCCGCTTGATGGTTGCACCCAAACTTTATCAAAAATACCAGATTTCTGGATTTTGCCGTTGGCCACGCAGTTTAGCGCGACCCCTCCGGCTAGACAAAGGTTTGAAGACCCGGTTTCCTGTCGAGCAAAACGTGCAGATCGTAGTACAATTTCTTCGGTAACGACCTGAATTGAAGCCGCTAAGTCCATTTCGCGTTGAGTTACAGGGGATTCCGGCTTTCTGGCAGGCCCCCCGAATAGATCGGCAAATCTGGAATTGGTCATCGTTAGACCAGCGCTGTAATTGAAATACTGCTGATTCATCTGAAACGATCCGTCATCTTTGAGGTCAATCAGTTTATCGTAAATCACATCAGTAAAACGCGGATTACCGTATGGTGCCAGACCCATAAGCTTGTACTCGCCCGAATTCACCCGAAATCCGGTGAAGTAAGTAAACGCCGAATACAGAAGTCCCAATGAGTGTGGAAAATGCTGTTCCGCAATCGATTCGATCTTGTTATCCTTGCCGTAACTCAGCGAACTGGATGCCCATTCTCCTACCCCATCCATAGTTAAAACAGCTGCCTCACCGAATGGCGACGGAAAAAAGGCAGAGGCAGCATGTGATTGATGATGCTCCGGATATAGCAACTTACCTTCGAATTCGAGCATGGTACAGATGTGATCCGATATCCACATTTTGTCTTTAATCCAGATGGGAATACCTTTCCAGGCGCTGAGTAATCCTTTGGGAGCGTAAGTTAGGTACGTCTCGAGTAAACGTTCGAATTTGAGAAAAGGCTTGTCGTAAAATGCGACGAAATCGACATCAGAAATGCTACATCCTGCCTGTTTAAGGCAGAATTCGACAGCATTTATTGGAAAGTTTTGGTCGTGCTTTTTGCGGGTAAAACGTTCTTCCTGAGCGGCGGCAACAATCATACCATCTTGTACGATTGCAGCTGCGGCATCGTGATAATAACAGGATATACCCAGAATAAGCATGTATTTCTAAATCAAATGATCTTCTTGAAATAATCTAAAGTGCGTTTTAGACCTTCGTGACGGTCAACTGTTGGCTCCCAGTTTAGTATCGTTTTCGCTTTGGTTGTATCGGGCTGACGAATTTTGGGGTCGTCGTGTGGTAGATCTTTGAATATGATCTTTGATTTGGTGCCGGTCAGTTCAATAATTTCTTTGGCAAAATCAAGAATCGTGATTTCATCAGGATTACCGATGTTAACAGGCTCATTGTGTGAAGACTGTGACAATCTATAAATACCTTCAACAAGGTCATCAACGTAGCAAAATGACCGTGTTTGTGATCCATCTCCAAAAATGGTCATGTCTTCGCCTCTCAAAGCCTGACCCATAAACGTAGGTAGTGCTCTTCCATCATCTAGCCGCATTCTCGGACCATACGTATTGAAAATGCGCACTATGCGTGTGTCGACATTATGAAATCGGTGGTAAGCCATAAACATTGCCTCGGAAAAGCGTTTGGCCTCGTCGTAAACCCCGCGAAATCCGATTGGATTCACATTTCCCCAGTAATTTTCGCGCTGAGGGTTAACCAAAGGGTCTCCATAAACCTCACTG
>JAIUMT010000011.1 GCA_022565415.1 Balneolales bacterium
AGACCATGCGCGAGCTAGGGGCGAATAATATCGAAGTACTTCGCGGTGTGGAAGATATGTTGGCATTCCGGGAGGGGCTTAATAATCGCACCAATTCGCTGGACCTAGCTATACTATTTGAACATTTAGCTAATGGGACCGCTGTTTCTCCCGAAGCTGATGCCGATATGATTGAAATCCTTAAAGATCAGCGTTTCCAACGGATGATTCCAGCGTTGTTACCCGAAGATGTAGTTGTAGCGCACAAAACGGGATCAATTACTGGGATAAACCATGATTCTGGGATTGTTTACTTGCCTGATGGTCGTAGTTATGTGCTTGTTATTCTTGCCGGGAATTTGGAAAATAACAGCGACGGGACGCAAGTAGGTGCCGAGATTTCACGATTGGTGTATAACTGGTTTGTTGAGCAATAAGTAGATATTTGATGCGCAAACTATAACTCATTACTTCTTAGTTGGAAAAGAGACTATATCAGGACTTGAGGATTTTAAAAAAAAGAAACATCCATTATGGGTGAACGACGATAACCAGAAGCCAAGGATAAGTAAGCAGAGTACCGTGTAAAATTGAGACCGTTTCCCAAAAAGTCTGTTAGGAGTCCCCTTGCCGTTAGGGCAATTTAAATGATTTTAACCAATTGTGAATTTAGAATTTCTAGGATTTAGATTGTGTTGGGAATATGCGTTTGTCGCGTTCCATACCATTCTATATACACTACGTTCTATAATAATTAGTCAACTTTTCACCAACGTATTCCAGGCAAAACATTCAACATAAAACAAAAGGCTGACTCTCGTAAGAGAATCAGCCTTTTGCAAAATATCGATTTAAGAAATACTTAAATCATCACGGTGTGTCCCAGAAAATTCTGGAAAGCATCGTTTTATCAGGCATTTGTTCAGAGTTACGCTGTACCTCAGAATCAGGATAACGAACAGTACGTAAGAACTCTCCGTTAAGTGCCGGATTGTGGTTAGCCGGTAACTGGAAATTAGTATATCCATAGTCGTATCGTCGAGCATCATTCCAGGTCTCAGGTAGCAAGAATGTCGCTACATACTTCTCTTTCATGATTTTATCGATTCCGAAATCTAATGGATTAGATACTTCGAGCTCATTCCAATAAGCGTCGATATCAGCTTGAGGAACACCAAGTTTCTCCATGTGAGCACGAATACCAGCTTCATAAGCTAGATAGGCACGAGCAGGATTAACACTAAGTGCTGCTTCAGCTTCGATGAACTTCATCTCTGCATAGGTTGCAATCTGCAATGGCGCAGTTGGTCCGGATGCATACCAGCTTCCTACAGCAAGAACTGCACGAGCATTAGCCTCAGGTGCAGATCCTCGACCAGCACCATTCCGAACACCTACATATTCACCAATACGATCGCCAACAGTAGCCGGTGCAGTAATGAATTCAATACGTGGATCTACAACGCCATATGTTTCACCCTTGAGGTGATCTACGAAGTTTTCAGACAACCATCCGCCCAAAAGCAGACCAGCATTATTGACTGCAAGTCGGTACCAAGCATTTTCAGCAGCAGTTCCTTCGCCAGCGAAGAAATTCATTTGAAAATCATCGGCATTGCTACGAAACGCATTATCTACAGCAGCAAGTACAGCTGTAGGATCGTACGATGGCAACTTACTGTAATGGTTCAAGAACCGTGCACGAAGTGCATGAGCAGTTCTGATCCAAGAAGCTGGGTCACCACTGTAGAAATAATCGGAGTTTCCAATTGGAGTATCACCAGCTGGTCTTTGTAACTCAGCAATCCCTTCTGATAGCAATCTGAGCATATCATCATAGATATCAGCAGAGCTGTCATAGGATTGATTGAATGTTTCGGCGAACAAAGCCTCAGAGTAAGGAACATCACCATACATACTTACCAATAATGACAAGTTGTAAGCAGTGATGATTTTACCAATTCCACTATAATGTGGTAATTCTTGCTCTTCAGCCTGGATAATCATATCGGCTGCGTCACCAAGAACACTGTACAACATTGTCCACTGATTTCCATAGGAGACGTTGTCGTGTGTATCTGCACTACCAGCTGCATTCGGTGATGCGAACTGTTGTACGAAGAACGATGTAGTTCCCGCAACTCGGCTTGTATTACGAGCCGATTCTAGCGTTACCCTAGTCATGAGACCGTTTATAGGGGCCTCTGTAGAGCTATTTGGATTTGTGTTGATATCCAGGAAGTCGTCACAACTGACAAAAACCAACGATGTCATCACAAGCACAAGTGCTGTTTTTATTGAAAATTTCATATTCATTTTCCTCACTTAATTAGAACGAAAAGTTTAAGGAGAACATCAGACTTCGTGTCCCCGGGTAGGCAAGGTCAGGAAAAGCAATCAGGTTGCTACCAGAGCTTGTGAAGGACTCGGGGTCGTACTGTGACCATGGAGACCACAGCAACAGATTGTTCGCTGTTACACCTGCACGAATGGATCGTACTGGAAGTGAACTGATATCCTGATTGGTTAGAGTATAACCAACACCGATAGTTCGGAGCTTGATATACGAAGCATCTTCTATAGACTCTTCGATAGCCAATCGGTAGGTGTTACGATGGTAACCAGCACCATAATCACGGCCGGTTTCTGGATCAACACCAATTCCCAACCAAACTTCCTGAGTATTAGGAGTACCATCGGCAAGAACGCCTTCAAACACCTTACGGTCGTTTCGGTTAAGCGTTTTCTCGGTATGACCGAAAGCAGCATCCCATTGGTCTAGACGGTTGTACTTGTCTACACCCATAACGATGTCGATGTTGGCGGTAAAGTCCCAGTTTCTGTATCGGAAGTTATTGCCAATGTTCATTGTCCAATCTGGCAATGCATCACCAACAATTTTGTAATCAGTGTCGATTACAGGGAAACCATCTGTACCAATTACGATTGGACGATTGTGCTCTAGGACTTGCGGATCTTTAGGTGCTTCGCCTTCAGCATAGTATCGCTGGTAGCTCGTTCCCCAAATAGCTCCGTAAGACTGCCCAACAACCAACTGCTGACGTGGCTGATAAATATAAGCACCACCGGTACCCAGTAGAACAGCATTAACGCTTTCAAAGATAGCTTTTACTTCATTTCTATTGCTCGTGAAGTTGGATGAAATATCCCATCTGAAATCACGGTTATTGACCGGAGTGAAACGAGCAGTAAGTTCGATACCACTGTTTTCTATATCACCAGCATTGGTTACTACACGTGAATACCCACTTGCATCTGATACAGGAACACCGATAATCATATCTTTTGAATTAGATCGATAAAGTGCGATATCTAATCCTACACGATCGTTGAGGAAGCGGAAGTCTAAACCAAGTTCATTTGAGAACGTACGCTCAGGCTTAAGGTCTCGTGTTGCAAAAGTAGCTCCACGAGTAAATCCACGTCGACCACCAACAGGGTTAGGTGATATGTATACTGAGCTAGTTAAATATGGTGATGCATCTTTACCTACTTCACCATACGATACTCTCGCTTTACCAAATGTAAACCAGTCTGGTAAATCAAGAAGATCAGAGTAAACCACACTAAGGTTAACAGAAGGGTAGAAAAATGATCTATTATCTTTAGCTAGTGTTGACGTCCAATCGTTACGACCAGTCAGGTTCAAGTAAACTACATCTCTCCAGCCAAAGTTTACATCAGCATAAGCACCCACAAGACGTCGTTCTTGCAATGAATTGCCGATAACATAGTTTTGAGTGTTACTAAAGACAGCAAACTGAGGAATCTCAAAGATTTCACCACGAGCACGGACCGTTTTGATTTGACGATCAAAAACATCATTACCGAAACGACCTTCAAAGGTGAAGTCTTCTGTAATGTTTGTTTGGAATCGCAACGAAATGTTAGAAGTAAGATCACGAGCGTTGATTCTGTTTTCCTCACGGAAACCATCACTCCAACCAAATGTTTCATTTGGCAACCCAGTTCTACCTGGCTCTATTTCCGTACGTTCATCCGAGTAGGTATCAACACCAATACGATAGTCGAGTGCCAACCAATCGGTAAGGTCTAATGTAGTGTTAACATTAGCGATTACACGGTTTACGTTATCTTCGTATGTGTTATTGTGCATATCGTAGAGTGGGTTACGACCTGTACCGAGCCCCGTAGGGTTATCTGCACGATGCCGACCATCTGCAAACTCGTAATCACGAACATCTGCTGATGTATTCCAGTATGATAATCGCTCCATAAAGTTAATAAATGGAACACGATTACCGCCCGAATTAATGTAGTTAACAGAGGCGCCAACACTTAGAATACCCGTTCTGGCCGTACCATTTAGACGGAAAGAAGTACGATTCCATGTATTGTTTGGTATCACACCTTCATTTCTACTATCTGATATCGATGTATAGAATGTTGTGTTCGCTGTACCACCGGAAACGCTAATTGCGTTGTTAATCCCGATGCCGGTCTGCATAGCATTTTTCCAGTTGTTGTAGTACTCCATTGGGTACTCAACTTGCTCACCGTTTTCGGTTTGAGTAAAAGTTGGATTGTCGGCGAAAGGCTGACCCCATGCTGGCCAGAATGAGTTTGGATTGAATTCGTCACCGAATCCAGGTCCGTAAACGCTCTGGTATTTTGGCATGTTGAATACATCTTCACGGGCAATACTATGAGAAAAGTTAACGCGAACATCACCGGCTTCGCCTTTTTTCGTAGTAATGATAATCGCACCATTCGCTGCACGAACACCGTAAAGGGCTGTAGCAGGGGCACTTCTAAGTACAGACACACTTGCGATATCTTCCGGAGCTATATCAATAGCACGGTTAGACAAACCACGTGCGCGACCTGTAGATTCAATGGTTTCGTTACTGATCGGCACACCATCTACAACAAAAAGTGGCTGGTTATCAGCGCCTGGATCCAACGATGTAAAACCACGGATAAAGATAGAGGATCCTTGTCCTGCACCACCACCAGCTCTGTTAATTTGAACACCAGCTACCTGACCTTGCAATGAGTTAAGCAAGTTGTTAGCGCCTGTTCGACCGAGTTCGTCGCCATCAACATCCTGGATAGCATATCCAAGTGCCCGGCGCTCTCGTTCGATACCAAACGCGGTTACAACCACATCATCGAACCTTGCAATATCGGGTTGAAGTGCTACGTTTACTACACTGCGACCATCAATGGTTACGCGAGTAGTTCTAAAACCGATGTAACTGAATAAGAGGGCATTTTCGCCTTCTCTAACAGTAATCGAATAATCTCCTTCAAGATTGGTGATATCACCTCGTGTTGTTCCCTCCACGAGAATACTCACACCAACAAGTGGCTCACCTGTTTCTGCATCAGTGACCCGTCCGGAAACGGTTACATCCTGAGCATGAAGCTGTTGCGCAAACAACAACATAGAGAGCACAAACAGTATTTGTTTGATCTTCATATATCTCCACATTTTAATTAACGATAAGTTGCATGACTAATCTACTGACGTCGTGGGGCGAGGATAAGAGGAGCCTTAGTTTAGCAAATTCCATCCGCACACACATCTCACGACTCCGTAAAGAAACACATATAAACTTAAAATTAAAAGTTTAAATCTATTGTATTTTTAAATATGAGCTGATTTTGTAACAAAAAACCGTTTTTTTACAAGCTTCAACTCATCCGATTTCGCTACATTCGCCGCCCTTTTATGCCTGCACAGCCGCCGCTAAACGAAATAAAAAAGGCCGCACCGTGACATTAACACGATGCGGCCTTCTACATAAATCAGGTGATTATCAGTCGGGAGTATCCCACCACAATCTGCCTTTAAGGCGAAACTCAGGCGAATTATCACCAGCATTGTCGCCATTTCGAACAACTTCGTTGCCTTCCATGAACATACCACGAATCCATTCACCCGGACCGAAAATTGGATTCAGGTTTGATGGACGATTTAGGGATGGTCCGTAGATATCCTGGCTGTAATCCATTCTGCGCATATCGACCCAAGTTTCCGGATTAAATACCAACGCGACATACTTTTGTCGCATAATGTGGCTCAATCCCGTAGTTAGGTTATCAAAATGAGTGTCAACTCCGTCTGCTACAATCGCAGCCCAGTATGCGTCAATATCAGCTGCTGGAACTCCGAGTTTTCTCATATTTGCTCGAATACCTTCCTCATAAGCTGCAATGGCGCCGGCTTTGTTGCCACCTTTTCTGAGAAGGGCTTCAGCTTCGATGAACTTCACCTCCGAATAAGTAATAAATGGAAACGGTGAGTCTGGACGAGAATAGAATCCACCTGTTACACGACCGTAGTTTTGTCCGTTCACCGCAATACCACCCGGAACACCTTCTCCAGGAATCAATCCACGGAATTCTCCATCTGATGGAGCCGGGTTCATGATAATCCCAATACGCGGATCAACCTGAGCGGAATTCGTTACAGGCAGCGTTTGCATTAGGTCTACAAAGAACTGCGTAAATGAGAAGTACCGGGGTGCAGTTGGACTTGTAAAACCACCGAATCCCTCACTACTGAACGGATTCGCATCAGTCGCACCAGCGCCTGAGAGATAAGGATACTCCGCATCCATTCCATCAGCATTAAACGCATTG
This sequence comes from Balneolales bacterium, assembly GCA_022565415.1. Lineage (GTDB taxonomy): Bacteria > Bacteroidota > Rhodothermia > Balneolales > HLUCCA01 > HLUCCA01. The sequence continues at coordinate 6,610 of JAIUMT010000011.1, forward strand.
GCAACAGCTTCCAAAACAGCATCGGCATCATACACGTTTTTCTTGGTTAGGTGATTCAAATACCGGGCCTTCAACGAGTATGCAAATCGTCGCCACTTGTTAATGTCGCCTTGGTACATGATGTCGCCACCACCAAGATTTAGTCCTTTTTCATTGTTCGGATTGTTGAAGTGCTCAATTGCTTCGTCCAGCTTTTCGATAATCATGCGGTATACATCTTCCTGACTATCAAACTTAGGAGTTAAATTAACCTGACTCCTTCCGTCGTAAGCTTCAGAAACCACAATAGGGCCTTTTTGGTCGGTTAGCATACCAAAAATCAACGCTTCCAGTGTTCTGCCAGCGCCAGCATAATGCGGTGAACCTTCGTCCACACCCTGCACAACCATGTCAACGGCATTTGGCAAAGCCCAGGTGTATGCATTTTGCCAAAAGAAATAGGAAGCACTAAACCTCCAGGTTTCCGGCCCATTTTGAGCAGCGCCCGAAGCAGCGTATTGAGTAACCGCTGTTATCTCACGAGCACCGCGCCATTGTGCAGCACCGCTCGTCATCGTAATTGATCCGACCAGTCTATTCTCTAGAGGGATAAACTGCGGGTTATTTGGATCCAAATTCACATCCATGAAATCACCACAAGATGATACAGAAATGATGAATACGGCCAAGAGTAAATAGATTTTCTTCATTTTAAATCTCATAATTAGTTTCTAATTGGGCTTCAGGTTAAATACTGAGTCTCAGACCGAAGTCGAATCCTCTTGTTGATGGAACCCCGAGGTTATCCATTCCCATAGAACCTGTACCGGCAACACCCGCACCACCAGAACTTACCTCAGGATCAACTCCTGAATAATTGGTAAATAGAAGTAGGTTACGTCCAGTTGCGCTGAATTCAAGCCCTCTGATGCCATAACGCTGAACAACGTTTTGCGGAACTCGGTATGAGAGTGTCACATAACGTAATCGGTACCAGGTACCATCTTCCACGAATGCAGCAGAGTTACCACGATAAATATTCTGATAGTAATCCTGATCTAAGACAACGGGTATTGTATTTTGCTGACCAGTTGATCGAATAATACCATCAAACACTTTCGTTGTTCCACGATCCAGAGTTTGTGTGCTCAAACCGCTACGAACCAATGCATTTTCGGTAGCATTATAGATGTCGCCTCCAACTCGGATGTCCCACAAAAACGACAGAGATGTATTTTTGTAGTTCAGCGTGTTCGAAATGCCCACAGTAAAATCTGGATTTCTGTCGCCGACAACTTGTTTTAGCGGATCAATCTGAGGGTATCCTGCATCTGTGAGAAGCAGCACACCATCGTCGTTTGTCAGCCATACATCAGCGTTAATTCCAAACAGGGATTCTCCCAAAAATCCAGCGCCTTGAGCTACGAATCCATCAACCGAAGCATCTGACTGCTCTACACGATCGAGTAAACCCGGAAGTTCTACAACTGTTGACTTATTCTTGGTGAAGTTAACATCAAAATTCCATTGGAAATCACGTGAAGCTACAGGTGCAGCATTAACCATTAACTCAATACCTTCGTTATCGATTCTACCACCGTTCAAATAGGCAATGAACGAACTGGCAGATGGGGGCACACGAGTGAACAGAATCTGATCATCAGATTTCATTGAGTAATAGGTGAAATCGACACCAATTCGACCTTGATAGAAACGCAAATCAATACCAGCCTCAAATGCATCTGTAAACTCAGGTCTCAAATCTGGGCCACCAAATGCATATGTATCCACGATGAACCCTCTTGGTGCACCCGTGAAGGAGTTCGTTGTGTTGAAATATCGGTTACCCAATACGTGAGGTGGAGCATCCTTACCAACCCGTGTTACAGAGGCACGAAGTTTGGCAAATGTAAGCACACGCTTGTAACTGTCATCTACACCGAATTCATCGAGTAAGTCTGTCACAACTATAGCTGTGCTTGCTGATGGATAGAAGAATGAACGGTTTGATGCTGGCAGTGTCGACGACCAGTCGTTACGTGCACGTATGTTCAAGAAAATGGTTGACTTCCAATCCAAATTCAGATCTCCAAATGCACCCACAATTCGTCTGTTGTATCCGCCCTGAGAAACAGTTCTGTCGTTTTGTGCGACGTTATTGATACTCGAAAAACCAGGGGCAATAAATCCACGCCCGTACCAACTTGTTTCGACTCTTCGCGCCATTTCAACGTTATTACCAAGAGTAAGACTCGCACCGATATCTGTGCTCAGATTACGTTGCAACGTTAACAATAACGTAGAAGTGATGATCTCGTTTAAGACGCTGTTTTCGGTAATCGCACCTGCTTCTTCACCACCAATCACTGTTCCGGTACCACGTACACTTGTGAATTCCTCGGTATAAAGATCTGTCCCGGCACGATACGTGATTGTCATGAAATCAAGCGGTGTATACGACGCGTTTGCTGAGGCAATAAGTCGGTTAACTGTGCTTTCATTCGGGTTGTTCAGGATACTCCAGTATGGGTTATCGACGAATGCAGCATCACCTGAAACACCAAGTAGCGTTCGCTGAGATCCATCCGGATTCAGGTAATCGCTCATATCGATATTTCGGGGCCAGTTGTAAATACCACGCATGGTACCACCACCGCCGCCACCGGTCAAACCGATAACATTCGTTTCTGCAATTCCAGATCCCTGAAGTGCTGAACGGTTTTGTGTATTGATGTAATTGGCTGATCCACCAACGGTTAAATCATCGCGGACTCTCGTATCTGCCGTCAACCTAAACGACGTACGCTCAAAATCGGTGTTTTGAATAATACCATTTTGATCGAAACGACTAGCCGATACATAGAAAGAAGATCGTGCAGTTCCGCCCGATACCGCTAAATCATGTCGGTTAGAAACCGCAGTCTCAAAGAAATCTCCAAGGTTATCGTAAACCGTTTCGCCCGAAGCAAATGCCGGCCCCCAGGAGCTACGCGCATCAGGGTTTGCGACTCCATCAACACCTTGCTTAAATCTGGATTGGAGTTCCGGTAGTCGGTTTACTCGGTCGAATGAAACACCATTGCTATATGTAATTCGTGAAACACCTGCTTCACCACGTTTGGTGGTAATAATTACGGCACCTTCAGAAGCGCGTAATCCGTAGAGTACCGCCGCCGCAGGACCCTTCAAAATCGTAATGGACTCAATATCTTCCGGATTGATATCGACTCCACGGTTACTGTTTACTGTGTTTTGGGCTCCGAGTCCAACACCACGTCCAACTGGTGCGCTGTTATCGATAGGAATACCATCCACAATGAACAATGGCTGATTATTACCACTGAGGGATGTTCCCCCGCGAATCATAATTACCGATGCTGCTCCCGGTGCTCCACCAGAGTTCGTTATCTGAACACCGGCTACTTTACCTTGTAAAGCATTCACCAAATTGGGTTGCTGGGCTTCAACAAGCGACTGTGCGCGCACTTCCTGAATCGAATATCCCAGCGATTTTCGCTCTTGTTCAACACCAAATGCCGTAACGACCAACTCATCGAGCTGCGTTGTATCAATATTCAATCTTGCATCAACAGTCGAGCGACCATTAATTTGGATTTCAATCGTTCTAAAACCGATGTAGCTAAAAACCAAGATTTCGCCACCATCAGGCACATTAATCTCATATTTACCATCCATATCTGTAATTGCAAGTACCGTTGTACCTTTAACCATTACATTTACGCCGGGTAACGTACCGCCATCATCAGCCGACACTACCGTTCCCGTCACCGTTTGGGCGAACGCGAATGAAGTGGTCAACGTCAGAATAAGCAGCGTTAGCAGTATATATCTTTGCATGCTTTATTTTATTGTATGTTCGTGATGTATTTTGCATCCTCAGAAAGAGGTGACAAATTTTATATAGTAGCAGCATCAAACCTAAAAACCAATCAGTAAGAAGCTGGGAGCTTCATTCAACGACTATCATTACATATTGACTCTTAAGACTTTGTACGACTACAAGAGCAATGTATTTCAAAAGAAATGATTTAAAAAATTTAAATTCTCACATTTTGATTACTTATGTTCTTCAAAACATTTATTTACAAAAAGCCATAATCACGTGTCAAAATATGAATAGTAAAAAATCGACCTCTCTCCTCCTGCTTCTTGCAGTTGTATTTACAATAGGTTGCAGCGACAGCCCGACATTCCGCATCTACGAAAAACCGATTATTTTTGATGATGATCGTCATGAACTTTCCATCGAATACATGCGGGTTCGTCACGGCCTCGACTCCGTAGTTTCTTCTTCTATTAAGCCGACCATGGTTGTTGTTCACTGGACGGCCGTGTACACACTCGAAGCCACCTACGACATCTTCAATCCGCCTCGGCTCCGGGGTCGACAAGACATTGCCGGCTCCAGCGCGCTCAACGTCTCCGCTCACTTTTTGGTCGATCGCGACGGTACCATATTCCGACTTCTACCCGATACAACCTTCGCGCGTCATGTTATTGGACTCAATTACACAGCTATTGGGATAGAGAATATTGGCGGGTCTGAGGCTCCCCTTACCCGAGCACAGTTGAAGGCAAATGAAGAACTCATCCGATACCTGCACAGACGACACGATATCGAGTATGTAATTGGCCACCACGAGTACAAGAATTTCCAAGGTTCCTACTTATGGAAAGAAACTGACCCAAACTACTTAACTGAAAAGTCAGATCCCGGCGATCGCTTCATGAGAAACCTCCGATTCCGACTCAATGATCTGGATTTAAAAGAAACCCCTTAATTCTTGTATATTGCTGGTCATTAATTTAGTCCCAAGAACACATCTATAACCATGAACATACGATTCCTATTTGCTGCAGTATTGCTGTTTGCTATATCATGCACCCAATACGATTATGATGTCATCATTGAAAATGGCACCATCTACGATGGAACCAACTCGCCCGGATTCATCTCCACCATCGCAATCAACGACGGCCGAATAGTGCTGATCGGCGATGTTGATCCGGAGAAAAAGGCACGAACTGTTATTGATGCAACCGGAAAAGCCGTATCGCCCGGATTCATCAATATGCTTAGCTGGGGTGCTGAAGGACTCATGCGCGACGGACGCTCCATGAGCGACATCAAACAAGGCGTAACCCTCGAATTATTCGGGGAAGGAACCTCGCCTGGTCCGCTTAACGACGAAGCCCTGGCTGTACGCCGTGCCAGAGATACAGAACGCGGCCTCCCTACCAACTGGAGAACACTGGGTGGCTTCCTGCAGGCTTTGGAAGACCGTGGCGTTTCTACCAATGTTGGCTCATTTGTAGGTGCATCTACCATTCGCCGCTATGTACTGGGTGAAGAAAACGTTGCTCCTACTCCCGAACAACTCCACGAAATGCGCGAACTTGTTCGTGAGGCTATGTTGGAAGGTGCCATGGGTCTCGGTAGCGCCCTCATCTACACACCTGGTGTTTTTGCCACAACCGACGAACTCGTAGCCCTTAGCGAAATCGTTGCAGAATATAACGGAATGTACACATCGCATATCCGTAGTGAGGGTGACCGTTTTGAGGAAGCCATTGACGAACTGATTGAAATCGCTCGCCGTTCTGGTGTTAGTGCGCACATTCATCACCTGAAAGCAGCTGGTGAGTACAATTGGCACAAATTAGACAACGTTATCGAGATGGTTGAAAACGCCCAAGCCGAAGGACTCGACATCACCTCCAGCATGTACAACTACACCGCGGCAGCTACCAGTTTCACAGCGATGATGCCGCCATGGTCGCGTGAAGGTGGAAATCAGGCTTGGTTCGAGCGTCTTCGAGATCCTGAAACGCGTGCCAAAATTGCCCATGAAATTCGTACCGTCACCGGCGATTTCGAAAACTTTTATATAATGGCCGGAACTCCTGAAAATATCGTAACCGTCGGATTCCGAAATCCAGACTTACGCCATTACACAGGTCGAACTCTCGCATCTATTGCCGAAGAACGTGGTACAGATCCCGTTGAAACCGCCATCGACCTCATTCTCGAAGATGAAAGTATTATCGGAACAGTCTATTTTCTGATGTCGGAGGAAAATGTTAAACGACAAATGGCCCTACCCTGGATGACATTCGGCTCCGATTCCGGATCCATGGCCGCTGAGGGTGCCGCTCTCGAACGAAATCCCCATCCACGCGCTTACGGAAACTTCGCCCGACTTCTGGGTAAATATGTACGCGACGAGCAGGTTATTCCGCTTGAGGAGGCCATTCACAAACTAACGGGTATGGCTGCAGAAAATATCGGAATCAGCGAACGTGGTTTTCTGAAAGAGGGTTACTTTGCCGATGTTGTGATTTTCGATCCGGCTACAATCCAGGATCATGCCACGTTCGAAAATCCGCACCAGTATGCAACCGGGGTTGAGCATGTGTTCGTGAATGGAGTTCAAGTTGTCGAAAACGGAGAACATACCGGCGCAACTCCAGGCAAGTTTGTGCGCGGACCCGGAGCCAACACCGACGAACCAATCGCGCTAAATTAAGTCACATTCGCACTTGTATTACTTTCGATAGTTTCTCACACAAAAAGAGCCGTTGCAACTAAATGTAACGGCTCTTTTCGTTATAACAATATGTTCGACTCCGTTCGTCCTTTCCCCAAGCTGAAGGTCACTAGCACAATCACTAAAATCGCTTGTATCTTAACCTTCTTTGGCTCGATTAAGCTAGTTACAGTAGCTCACACGTTCCCCGTGAAGAGCTATCATATCCTTTAAACTTGATCTAACTCAAAGAAACCACTCCATAACAAGTGGAAACATAGAGACGAAGTGAATCCGTAAAGCTAAAAAGAGTAATCTCTTTAGGTTCGCGAAGACTACTTAATCTCTTCCCTCGGAAACACAACTTTCGAGTCACTAATCTCATTAAACCGGATTTCGTACAGGTCTTTCCGTCTGTCACGCAGCGGAGTAACCGTTCCGTAATGACGCGCACGACGAAGCTGTTCTAAATCCACATCCGCAATTACCACCATTTCCGTGTTTTCTTCCGAAACAGCAGCCACGCCATCGCGTGCAAATGGAAAATCCGATGGGGTCAAAATCGCAGCCTGACCATATTGAATATCCATGTTCGGAATCGACGGAATGTTCCCCGTCGTGCCGGCTATGGCAACATAAATCTGGTTTTCAATAGCTCGAGCCTGAGCACAAATCCGAACCCGCATATAGCCGTGACGCTCATCGGTGCAGTACGGCACAAACAAAATCTGTGCACCCATATCGGTCGCTCGGCGCGCCAATTCAGGAAACTCCACATCATAACATATATTGATGGCGATTTTGCCACGATCGGTGTCGAAAACCTTTAACTCAGAGCCCGGCTGAACTCCCCACCATCGGCGCTCGCTCGGCGTAATGTGGATTTTATGCTGACTTTCCATCGTGCCATCGCGCCGAAACAGAAACGACACGTTATACACGCGATCATTTTCCATGGTAAAATGCGATCCGCCAATGATATTGATATTGTACTTAATCGCCATCGTATTGAAAAACTCGAGATACTGATCGGTGAAATTGGTCAGCTCCCGCGCCGCTAGTCCGGGACGCTCTTCTTTCACAAAACTGAGTAACTGAACCGTAAGCAACTCAGGCAACAACACAAAATCAGCCTTGTAATCACTGGCTACATCAATGAAGTACTCAACCTGCTCGGCGAACGCCTCAAAATCGGCCACTTTCCGCATCTTATACTGAACACAACAAATTCGTGCCGGCTGCGAAGAAATCTTCCGTTTCGGGGCTTCGTGCCTGTACTCCAGGTTAACCCACTCCATCAACGTCGCGAAGCCTTCCGACATCTTATCGTCGCGCAGGTAATTTTTAATAATTCGCTTTATGATGAAGGCATTTTTTAACTGAAATGTTAGCACCGGATCATACACCTTCTTGTCCATAACCTCCCGCACATACTGATAAATATCCATTTCGGCGCTGAACTTATGGTAGTTCGGGAGCCGACCTCCAATCAAAATTCGTTTCAGATTCTTCTTCATGGCCAGCTCTTTACGCGCGTCGTAAAGTCGGCGACCAATTTTCATGTCGCGGTACTCGGGATCAACCATTACCTCGATGCCGTACAGGGTATCCCCCTCCGGATCATGATTTCGGATGTAGCCTTTGTCGGCAATTTCGTCCCATGTGTGCGTATCGGTGTACTCATCAAGATCTAAAATAAGGCTGGATGATGCCCCAACTAAAATTTCGTCGAAGAATACGCCCATCTGACCTTCCTGAAATTCGAATAGCTGAGACTCGAACATTTCTCTGGTGGTTGCTTCCATGTCGCCAAAACAACGTTTCTGCAGGTCGAGCAGCGACTCGTGATCTTCAATAGTTAATATGCGTAGTTCGATTGTGTGATTAGGGAGATCCATGGAATTTTCGATAGCTTGCGTTTGATTGGATGTTCGATAGTTGTCGGCGGTTAGCACAAGTTGCAACTAACTGTTTTCGGCAATTAAATAATACACGAATATACGGAATATGTGCCTCATTTTCGGCAAGTGATGCAAATACGGGCAAACTGCCGTATCTTTCAGAAAGCAAATTTCCTCATTTTTTCACCCGCTATGACCCTACGTTACGAAGACACCAAGCCCGTTAGTACAGATAAATCCATGAAAACCGTTACGGCTTCACGGGTTCGTATGAATGAGTTGGTTATGCCCAACGACACCAACCCGCTTGGTAACCTCATGGGTGGCCGCCTCCTTCACTTAATGGACATCTGCTCAGCAATTTCGGCCCAACGTCATTGTAACCGAAATGTCGTTACCGTATCTGTTGATAGCGTCGAGTTTAAGCAGGCCATTCGTCTGGGCGAAGTGGTGGTTATCGAAGGCGAAATCACACGGGCTTTCAAAACATCGATGGAAGTCGCGATTCAAGTCTGGGCCGAGAATCTACGCACTGGCACCCGCCGACTTTGCACCACCTCATTCTACACGTTCGTAGCTGTAGATGCCGACGGAAACCCCGTTCCTGTGCCTCAAATCATCGCCGAGTCTGAGTTCGAAAAGAAACGATACGAGCAAGCAGCCGAGCGCCGCGAAATCCGACTTCAGATTTCAAAAACGGTCTCGAACTAACTACTTAAGCAAAGTCATTCGGAGGGTTTCGACGATTGGCGTTATATTGACGGAGAATTGCTTTATAACTATTTCAGCAAAGTCATTCGGAGGGTTTTGCTGTACGAATCCGTATTCATCACCACAAGATAGATGCCACTGGGTAAATCGGATCCGTCGAACACGAACTCATAACGCCTGTTTTCGAGATTTCCCTGAAAAAGTGTGGTGACCTTCCTGCCCAACATATCGTACACGACAATTTCGGTCTCGGTCGGTTCATCCACATCCACAACCACCCTCGTCGACGGATTAAACGGATTCGGATAATTTCCTACTAGCGCTGGTTCTGATGGATACACAACTGGCACCCGTGGATGATTAAAGCTTGACGTTACGGGCATAACCTGTGCCGCTCTGGCTTTGGCAACTTGATTCAACAAATCGGCTTCCGTAAGCCCAAATGCATACGAAAATCCGACCACGATTTCTTCCTGGTGTCGAATCGTAAACGGTCCGCTCGCAGTTACCATCGAAATATCGGTATTTTCGCGCGACGTCATTTCGGTGCCCGCCACCATCGACCATCGCTTGTACTGGGGAGCAAATCCAATATTCGTACTGCTATTCGGTGAGTAATACACCCCGAAGTTCAAGCTATCCACCTCCCCTTCGTATGCATTATCGATGGCCAACGCCGATGATATTCCGCCCAAATGAGCCACTGTCGCGTAAGGGAAACTTTGCGTTTCGCTGTAAGCAATCATCACACTATCGGCCTCAGAAAAACGAATCGAATTTGTGGAAAAATCGCCAATATCCCAATCGGTGTACGTGCCTACATACACATCGTTATATGCCCGGCGCAACGGATCTTCATTTCGTAACGTGAAGTACACCAAAACGGACTGTTCTGGCCCAGGGGCGCTCAACGCGTATGTATTCATCTGAATTGTAATCGGAGGTGCTTCTTCGTTAAACGAAGTGTCAAACAACGCCCGACCAACCTCTCCCGTGTCTGACTGCTCGACCTCAAATAATGTCAACGGCCTGAAATTCAACGGTGCAACGTCTTTTTCGCGCACATTATCAACGAAATAGTCGTTCTCATCTACGTTGTACATCACCATCAAACCCGATTCGTACAGGATATTCGGGGTATTCAACACGTTTCCGTTTTCTAAAATTCGAGGCACAAATCCGACCCCGGTACTAGTGTCGCCGCCAACCCCATAGCCAATTCCTCCGTTGCTCGAGAAACTCATCCGAACCAGATTTTCTTCGTGAGTGTCGATGAACAAGTCGCTGTATTCAACGTGAACAAAGTCCCGATAGCCGAGCGCCTGATCTTCAAATCGAATAATATAAGCTGGGTTTTCCCGCGGATCGGTTGCAGAATCCAGTTGTATCGGGATGTCAACGACTATCGTATAGCCAATCGCGCCCCGCCCCAAGCTTCCGCCCGAAGTTCCGATCGTACCGGATCCGGCCACGATTTCCACCGAGTACATGAGTGAATTCATCGTCTGACCCACATTCGTGAGCTCCAACCGAATGCGCCCTTCTTCCTGAAGTCGAAGTTTTTGTCCGGACATATTTTGAAATGCACTACTCACTGTTCGCACAGATGGCAGCGGGTCGCTTAACGCCTTTCCTGCATCGAGCAGTCCCCCGCCCAGCCGGTCGGGATATTGAGGATTTGCGTTATAAATAGATGGATTAGCCGAGCTGCGAATCTGCCCCATAATGCGCTCCGGCGACCAGGAAGGATGTTCATGTCGGATGAGCGCCGCCACTCCGCTCACAATTGGAGCCGCCATCGAAGTTCCGGTATTAAACGAATAGCCAGCATTAAAGACCGTGCTCAGGATGCTTGTTCCGGTAGCAGCCACGTCGATACCATAGTTGTATGTGCTGAAATTGGAGATAGTGCCTGTATTTAGCTGAACTGAAGTAACGGCGAGGGCATTTTCGAAAGAAGCGGGATAAAACAGCGACTCATCGCGGGTATTTCCGGCGGCGGCCACTACAACAGACCCGATTGCTGTCGCGAAGTTCACAACGTCGCGGCCGAACTGCGATTCGAAAGAACTTCCGAAGCTGCAGTTTATGATGTCGGCCCCGTTTACTGCTGCGTACAGGATGCCTTCGTAGCCGAAGCCGATGGCCCGGGGGTCTGTTGCCGTACCGCCGGCGCGGACGGCCATGAAGTTGCTATGATATCCGGTGGAGCTGATGCCAATGCGATTATTTGTGGCTGCAGCTGCGATTCCGGCCACGTGAGTCCCGTGGTTTTGCGCGGTTCCGATTGGATTTCCGTTTTGAGTGGCGTTGTTTATGGGTCCGCTTTCCCAGAAATTCCAGCCAATGGTGTCGTTCTCGACTTCGCTGAAGATGCCGGGGAAGAGGGAGCGGGCCAGACCGGGTTCGGGATTTCGCCAGAGTTTCGGGGCGAGGGCGGGGTGGGTGTAGTCTACGCCAGAGTCGACTATGGCGATTACGATATCGGAGTTGGAGGTGGTTACGCTCCAGGCTTGAGGTATTCGTTGGTAGTCAAAGTAGGCCTGACCAAAATTCCCGTACAGTGAATCGTTTGGGATTTCGAGTAACTGATGCATGATGCGCGGTTCGGCATAGGCAACCCCGTCGAGGCGGGAGAGTTTTGAGGCCACCAGGCGGGGATCGATGTCGGAGGAGATGTTGGCGATGAAGGTGCGGGCGAGGTCGTCGGGGAGTTCGCGGACAATTCCATCCTGCCGTTTCATCCGATTTCTACTAATATCTTCCAGCGAAGTTTGCGTCATCACTTGTTCCATAGAAATCAACCCGAAAAGGCGCAATTCTTCTTCCGCATTCGACCTGGCAGCCCGAGCAGAGCCTCCATCAGACCGCATTCGCATTTGTTCTGACTCAAACTTGATGATGATCACACCCGGAATCACGTCGTCGGGATCTATTCCTTTCCCAAAGTCTTCATTCTGATATAAATCGGCATAAACCGGACCTGAATCGGCGTGTTGAGACAGCGCATCCGTGGAAAAGTAAAGCACAACCACGCTCAATACGAGCATTGAACGAACAAATGAGACAATAAAACGATGTGATGTGGTCATCAGCTATTAAATTAACTGGGGTATTGAGCCTGAAAGATACTCTTAATTGGCGATTCCATGAAAAATGTACGGCCGGGGATCGAACGGACGCTATAATTTCAATCTTTTACAGAATCAAATAATTCCCTATGAACTGATCGATTCTCATTCTGCATCAACGTTTCGCGATATAATTAGCTATTTTAACAGCATAGTAAAGATGGCTACACAAGCTGATTATTTACTCGTTTCTCACTAGTAGCAAAAAACAAGTTGCTCCGGCGTCGAATCGACTAAAATTTCGTGTTTATCAAAGCTTTCTAATCGTGTTTCTTTTAGTAGTTGTACAACGCAACCACAACAGTACCAATTATTTAAACTAAATGGACTCCGTGAACAGCTCCAACAGGCAACGTCGACGAATAGCTGCCATCGACCTGGGCACTAACTCATTTCACGCCGTAATCGTCGATATTTTTCCGGATGGAACATTTTCCATAATCGACGCACTTAAAGAAATGGTCACCCTGGGACGAAATGGTCTGGGGAAAACCCTGCGTCCGGCCGACATGAACAGGGGCATTGAAGCTCTTTCTAAAATCAAAACGCTGTGCGATTCATACCGCGTCGAAAAGATTCTGGCCTACGCGACCTCCGCAATTCGGGAGGCTTTAAACGGAGGGGCATTTATTCAGCGTGCAATCGACGAAGTTCAAATCAAAATTCTGGCAATTCCAGGCAAGACAGAAGCCGAGTTGATTGCTTACGCCGTGCAACATTCCCTTTCGCTGGTAGATCAACGGGCGTTGATCATGGACATCGGCGGTGGCAGCACCGAGTTTATCGTTGCCGATCACGCCGAGCACTACTTCCTCGATTCTCAAAAAATCGGCGTTTCGCGGATGTCGGCCGATTTGGTCAGTTCAGACCCCATCAGCAAAAAAAATATTCAACTACTCGAGAAGGAGTATGATAAGGCGTTGAAGTCGGTTGATGAAGCCGTTGCTCGCTTTTCTCCCACATTTTTAGTTGGTACCTCCGGCACGATGCAGAATATTGCATCCATGATTGCGGCCGAAAAACAACTCGATACCTCGGTCACGCTTAACGAATTCGAATACAGTAGCGACGATTTCTTCGCATTTTACAGCAAATTCATCGCTTTGAATCGAAAAAAACGTCTCCAGGTGCGCGGACTCGACGACAAACGCGTCGATTTCATCGTAGCCGGGCTTGTCCTCGTGAACACTGTCCTAAAGAAATATCGGTTTTCGACCATAAAAACCTCCACTCAGGCCATGCGTGAGGGAATTATTCTGAGGTACATCAAACAGGAAATGAAGGATCTCAAGTTGCTCGATCAATATCCCGACACGCGCACGCGCAGCGTTTTTGAACTATTGCGTAAATGTAACTGGCACGAAGATCACTCGTCGCAGGTTACCCGCCTGGCATTGAATCTTTTCGACAGTTTGCAGTCGTATCATAAACTCGGCGATAACGACCGACAGCTACTCGAGTTCGCCTCCCTTCTGCACGATATCGGCTATCATATTTCGCATAAGAAACACCATAAGCATGCGCTATATCTCATCTTGAATGCCGACCTAAAAGGCTTCTCTCAGGAGGAAATTGAAATTATGGCCCATATTGCCCGCTATCACCGAAGATCGGAGCCAAAACCGGATCACGAGCTTTATATGACGCTCACGAAAGCGCAAAAAGATCGCATTAAGGCACTTTCGGGAATTCTGAGGGTAGCTGACGGACTCGATCGAAGTCACTATCAGAACGTGCAGGAGTTGCAAACTGAGGTAACTGCCGACAAAATTGAAATTCGAATTAAGACCTTGGGCGACGCCGAGCTCGAAATCTGGGGAGCCATGCGCAAACGCGAGCTTTTCGAAAAACTTTTCAAGCGAAAACTGACCATTAGACGTGTGAATTAACCGATTCCACCGTCGCTATATCATTTTTTTTCAACAGCTAACCTCAAATTATTGTACTATTCGACTTTGAAAAAAATAGTATTCAATATGAAGAACCAAATCCTAAATCAGCTTTCTATGTGTCGAAATAAGATTAATGCATTCGTCGGAGTGCTGACCGTTTTAACGCTAATTTCAACCGGAATCAGTACCGCTCAGGTCTCCTCTCCTGCCGAGTTTTTAGGATATGAGCTGGGCGAACGATTCACCTATAACCATCGTGTTGTGGCTTATTTCGAACATGTGGCCGAAAACAGCGATTACATCAGCCTTGAGTATTATGGGGAATCATATGAGGGTCGTCCGCTGCTGGTGGCGTATGTTACTTCGCCAGAAAATCACACAAATTTGGAGGCGATTCGCGAGAATAATCTGCGCAGAGCCGGACTTCTCGATGGTGATTTTGTCGACGACGGAAAGGCAATTTTGTGGATGAGTTATAATATTCACGGCAATGAGGCCGCGAGTACGGAGGCTTCCATGCGCACGGTCTACGAACTTGCGAATCCGGAGAACCGCGAGACCAAGCCCTGGTTAGAAAATACGGTGGTGATTATGGCTCCAGCGTTGAATCCGGATGGATCTGAGCGTTATGCGGTTTGGTTTAATCAGGTTGTTGGGCGCAATTTTGATCCATATCCGTTGTCGCGCGAGCACCGGGAACCGAATCCGAATGGTCGCATGAATCACTATCAATTCGATTTGAACCGCGATTGGGCCTGGCAAACTCAAAAGGAAAGTCAGTATAGAAACACGCTTTATCAACGCTGGTTGCCGCATGTTCACGCAGATTTTCACGAAATGGGCGGATATCGCTACTTTTTTGCTCCCGCAGCGAACCCATATCACACCAGCATTACCGACTGGCAAAAAGAATTTCAAATCGAAATCGGTAAGAATCATGCTGGATATTTTGATGCCGATAATCGTTTGTACTATACCGGAGAGGTTTTCGACCTGTTTTATCCGAGTTATGGCGATACGTGGCCGACTTTTCAGGGCGCAATCGGAATGACATACGAGTCGGGCGGCAGCTGGGGCGTCGGAATTGGTATCACCACCCCCGAAGGACATGTTCA
>JAIUMT010000012.1 GCA_022565415.1 Balneolales bacterium
AAGAGTTCATAGTTGGCTGTAATCCAAACGTCGGAATCGGCTGAGGGAATTATTGTAATTGAGGGCGAATCAATAGACGAGTCCTGAAGGATAATATCAGAATCTGCCGACCAGCCGGTGAATTGATATCCAGTTGGAATAGAAGCTTCAAGTTGGATTGGAATATCTGGAAAATACGTCCCCGTCCATGGGAATACGTTTTCTTGAATACCCGGTGTATCTTTGTTTAAAGTAACTGTGTTTATTCGGATATCTGCATTAACAGATATATTAGTTTCAATTGAAATATCAATACTTTCTTCTAGGTCGAAGAATTCCTGAATATGATTTCGTTGAAATGCAGGACGCTCTTTCGCAAATTTCGTCATAGTGGATGTATTCTCTTCCCACTGTGTCATGTTAATCAATGGCCAACGTTGTAAGTGAAGCTCCATTTCCGAACGAATGTTCTCCTTCATTTCTTCGATAATCTGAGTTGTCCGATCTGGCAAGAAGACGGTGTTTAGCAGATCCGAGAATCGAACTATGAATTGTCTGCTGAAGTCGTCGTTCAGGAGCAGAGTTCGCAGTAAAAATGTTGACCAATCGGGATTGGGCCAATACTGTAACCCGGCTTGTGTGGCAAATTCAAGAGTGTTATGCTCATAAGCTTCATCGCCAACAAAATGTCCAAATCCGGCGTCGGTATCATAAACCATCCACCTCCAACGACCATCTTTTCCGGGAGGGGCTTCTGGATCGAATTCATCAATTCGATATCGCCAAAAATCAATATTATTTCCAGGCCAGTCTGTATTTGAGGCAAAAATGTTCGCAATCTGATAATCTATAAAATTGACCATATCCATACGATTTCGCAGAGAATCGTAAATTACAGGATCTGTAATTTGGTTATCTCGTATGAACTGAATCATGTTTCTATAATCCAATCCATCTCCTTCCTTAGGGTCACCGTTGAACGTTTCTAGGTCGATATTATCTCCATCGACGCCATACACCCGCTCTATATAATGCTTATCGTATCGCTCACGCATGTTGATTAATCCCCAATACTCGCCATTGATGTAGTGAGCCACTGGTCTGTATGACTGTGTATCGAGATTAAGTGACGAAATAATTCGTTGAGTAGCCGCATCCCGAAACATAGTGTCGGAGAAATCATTACCTGAATTTCTAAGCATTAATCTGTTAAAAGAAATATCCGGCTGATCAGGAAAAAATGGGAAATTAAAACGGGGGTCTTCGTACTCATTACGAGCGTATAAACGTAGAGATTTCAGGGCAGCGCGTCTACTGGCTCCACCGTGAATTCGAACACCAATATCCTGACTGTAAATAAATTGACCGTCAGGCTCTATAAACTCGAGGCTCGCCTGATATTCTGTAGCCCACTGGAAGTTTGCCGGCGGATAATTATTTGCGGTTTCGTGCGAGTTTTCTCTCCATGAATCATAGCTAAACCCAGGAACATATATCCCGTCGTCGTAGCTGAATAATGATTTGGCAGGTAGCACCAAAGAGACTATTGGTAAATCGTGCGGATTTCCATTCTCTTTAATCAGGTAGCTTTTTGTAGTTATTGAAGACGGAAGTGACCCGGATTTAAATGCCCGTGCACGTACCACATTCAGCTTTTGGAGAGAGGTTATCGGCAATACAGGATTGGGATCAACACGCGTGTTTATTCCAGAAATGACTTCGGCTTCAGCCGTCCTGTCCTCCAACAAAAACGGAAAATCATATAGTTTACTATAGTACATTTGCTCGTACATATCACCAAGCTCTTCGTTTGGATTTATCGGATACGAAACCTTGTACCTGAATGTGCTTCCTTCAAGATTATTGATATCCGGCTCTGATCCGTCTAACGTATACACAATCTGTACATCAGGATCTGGATGTGAAAGCTCCAACTGAATTGGTTGAGGGGAATATCCACCCGGCACAGAAAACGTAACTGGCTCCAGATATTCAGAATAGTAAGGGGTATCGTTAATTGCACCCGGCGTGGAATCTGGAAAAAAATACCAAGCAGTTCCACCGCCCGGCAACCGACCAATTGAACTATTAGTCGGAATTCCGACTGGTGCTAACTCATCTATTCGGTTTCCATCAGGATGTGTTAGCAAAACCTCTTCGCCATCGGCGGAAATACTATAATTGGTATGTAACTCTGATGATGGATCCGTTCTGTCTTTACCTGATGCCCAAATAATTAAATATTGGTCAGGCTGAATAGTAATTTCGGGTATTACCCATTTATAAGGCTGATTATAATTATCAGATAACCCAAAACCGGATAAATTAACCGGCTCAGATCCTGAATTGTACAACTCAATCCAGTCTTCAAAATCACCGTCTTCATCGGCAATTACATTCGAGTTTGAAGACATAACCTCGTTAATCTGTACGAACTGCTCTTGAGCGTGAGTTGTTCCTACAAGAATAAGAGTCAACAGGGAGATTATGGCAGGAATAGACCGTATTTGGGTCATTGATTTAGAATTGATTCAAATTCAGTCAGCTATTTGGACTAGTAGTGTTATCCAAATTATTACTAACTAACGGTAAAAATTAAAGTTTCTTTTGCGAATAGTAAAGTTATGGAGCGAAATATGTTTCAATTCCGCTCCATCTACAGAGTCTTTTTTAGGGCTGCCGAACTTCATTCGGCTAAACCACTTAGTTATTAGCTGTTCTTTGTGCGGAAATCAGCCATGAAAGCAACCAATGCATCGACACTTTCTCTCGGACAAGCATTGTAAATACTAGCTCGAATTCCACCAACGCTTCGGTGACCTTTGAGTCCGTCGAGGTTCAACTCACCAGCTTCTTTCAAAAACTTCTTCTCCAGATCTTCGCTCGGAAGCCGGAAAGTTACATTCATCAACGAGCGAGAATCCACCTCAGCCGTTCCACGATAAAACGCATCCTTGTCGATTTCAGCATAAAGATGCGCGGCTTTGGCCTCATTCATTTGCTGAACAGCCTTAAGTCCACCTTTGCTCTCAATCCACTCGAGCACCAAGTTCAGGAAATAAACACCAAAAACCGGCGGCGTATTGAACATGGTTCCAACATGTGTCGGATAACTCAAAATAGTAGAAACGTTTTCAGTACGTGCTTTTGCAAGAAAATCTTTTCGAATGATGACAATCGTCACGCCCGCAGTACCCGCATTTTTCTGAGCTCCGGCATAAATCATTCCGTAGCGTTTCACGTCAATTTCTCGCGATAGAAAATCAGATGAAGCATCGCAAACCAGCGGAGCACCATTGCTTTCAGGTTCTGTACGAAACTGCGTTCCGAAAATGGTGTTATTCGAAGTAAAGTGCATGTATTCGGCACCCTCAGCATGCTTAATGTCTTCGTTTTTCGGAACCCGGTTGAAATTTTGCTCCTCAGACGAGAATCCAACGTGAACATTTCCAAGAATTTTGGCTTCTTTGATTGCCTTTTTAGACCATGTACCGGTGTTTAGGTAGCACGCAGACTTTCCATCGCCCAAAAAATTATAGGGAACCATCATGAACTGCGTACTGGCGCCACCTTGTAAGAAAAGAACCTCAAAATCGTCTCCAAGTCCGAGCAAGGACTTAAGTCGAGCCGTTGCCTGAGCATCGACCTCTACGTATTCTGGTCCGCGGTGACTTAATTCGATAATGGAAGATCCAGTGCCGTTGTAATCGAGCAATTCGGCTTGTGCTTTTTGTAATACTTCTGTGGGCAGAATTGATGGTCCTGCGCTAAAATTGTGAGATCGGAACATGGTTAATACTAATTTATCTGTGATGTTGTTCTTGTAATTATCCTGATGAGGCAGACTTCAAAATGGGAATGGACGTGCAATAAATCTGCATCGTCACAAGATAACGTTAATCAGAGAACATTGGTACGGGAAGATTTTCTGATTTCGAACTTCCAGAAACCTGTTTATTGCAATTTTTCGGATGAAAACAACGAAGGGCTCTTCTTTGTATCTCGAATTCCCTGAACCTGCTTACATCAATTTTTGCTGACAGGTACAACCAATGCTCTTCGTAATTCCCAAAATAAACTTCATATGATACAAAGCTCTAAATATCGTCTAAAAACCCATTTTGTGATACACCATCGCTATACGTAGCTTACTACAAAACATCAAAAGGTCATCAATCCGTCGAATTTTTATGCGTTTCTTCAAGAACAAAGCGAAATATTTGTATCGCGATCTCGAGTTGCAGCAATTTTATGAAATTGATCTGCGTTCACGCTGGAAGATCATAACAGCACACCTGATGGTGCAATTGCTACCCGTTTTTGTTATCACAGTGCTCTACGTTCAGTATTCGCATGTGCGATTTATTTGGATTGGATTGGTTTTCAGTGTCTTATTCTATGTCGGAATTATGATTGAAACCACCTCCTACCTTTTTCCGAAATCACGTGAATTGTACAAAAAAGTCTTCCCATGGATGCTAGTTCCCATATTCTTGGTTGCTGCTTATGGGGGGTATGTCGTTGGCGCTGAGGTAATGCCACTATTAACAGGAGAAGGTCACAACATTTTTATCTATCTCAAGTACATTTCGGGCGGAATAACACTAGTAGTCGGATTATTCGTTTGGACCCAAATCGGGTTGTCTCAAATTCTACAGGCATCTCGTTCGCTGTTCACCAAAAAAGCCGAAGTCGATGCCGACATCCGGTTCGCGACAGAAGTGCAGAATCGCTTTCTTTCTGATGTTGAGGTAGTCTTCAAGAACGGAAGTGGTTTCGCAAGTTCACAGCAAGCCAACGAGCTCGGGGGAGACTATTTTGAGCTATCTGTTCGCGATAATTTCATTGTTGCGTCGGTTGGCGATGTCTCCGGACACAGTTTTGGTGCGGGATTACTCATGACCATGACAAAAAGCGCCCTCCAAACCCATCTTGAGTACGGCCTGAAACCTGATAAAATTATGGCCTCCCTAAACAAGCTCTTCCTTCGGCAATCGGATAGAGCCATGTACGCAACCATGACCATGTTGACCATGGATGTAACCACTGGGAAAGCCTTGGTTTGCAATGCCGGTCACCTGCCTGTTTTACACTGGAGAGCACGATCTAAATCACTGCATCATCGCTATATGAAAGGATTGGGTCTTGGGATTTACGAAAAAGCAACATTTTCGAATCTCGAGTTTACCGTTGAGACTGGCGATATCATTTTACTTTACTCCGACGGATTAATCGAAACGCGTGACGAGCAAAAACAGATTAGAGAAATGGATTTCTTTGAAAATCTGGCAGCGAATGTGATTCAACAAACTATGAACAAGTTGGATAAAAGCGCACAACTCGAAGATGATGTTCAATCCACAAGTGTTGCAAAACGAATCGCAACCAATCTGATGGATGCAATCAGAAAAAACGATCACGCGGTGCAATTCGAGGACGATGCGACGTTAGTTGTGCTTGCGGTTTGATGAGATTATGCGATCAAAACGTGTGAATAAGCAGTCCGGAGCGAAGTTTTGGCTCGAACCAGGTCGACTTCGGAGGCATCAGTAGTCCGGCATCCGAAACGGCCATCAGCTCATTTATGGAAGTCGGATACATGCTGAACGCCAGGGATGCTTTGCCCGAATCCACTAACGTTTCGAGCTCTTCGGTGCCCCGAATTCCGCCTACAAAACGGATATTCAGATCGGTTCTCGGATCTTCAATCCCAAAAAGTGGCGACAAAATCTGTGTTTGCAATCGCTGAGCATCTAATTTATCAACCGGAGTGGCCTTTTCGAGCGCAGAACGCAGCTGAATTGTCCTCCATTTCCCGGAAGCGTAGATGCAAACGTTACCTTTATTATCTGGAACAGCGCTCCCCTCCGAAAGCACGTCGAAATCTTCGAATAACCGATTGATTTGCATTTCGGATGCTTTTAATACCACCCTATTATAGGCCATCAGATTCATTTCTTCGGATGAAAATATGGCCGCAGGAAATACGTTCGACTCGGCTGATTCAGCCACTTGCTTTGCCGCCCGGGATGCCGCGGCACATCGGTGATGACCATCAGCTACGTAGAATCGACGAATTCTCGAAAATACAGATACCGCATTTCCCGTGTTTTCCACTTTCCAGAGTTGATGGCGAACTCCGTCTTCGGCCCTGAAATCGATCAATGCATCCTCGTGAGTAGTCGATGCAATAAGTCTTCGAACGGTGTCGTCAGACTCGTGAAGCAACATCACTGGCTCAGCATGGGCTCGTTGTTCGACAATATGCCGAGTTCGATCGTCTTCTTTATCGGGACGCGTTAGCTCATGCTTGAGAATACTATTATTGTCGTAATCATCCACCCCAACGCAGGTAAATATGCCTGAGCTACCCACTCCCTGCACTTCCATTCTGTACACATAAATGGATGCTTCCGTGTCCTGGACAAACTGGTCAGATTGCAATAATCGCCTAAGTTCAGTCGCTCCACGCTCATAAACGGCATCATCGTAGATTTGAGTCGGGTCATTGAATGCGATTTCAGGTCGAATCACGTTCAAAAAACTATCCGGATTACCTTCTGCAAGTTGAAATGCCTCCCGGGTCGAAATCACGTCATAGGGCGGACAACTCGTTTTTCCTGCAGCCTCCGAAGAAACCGGCCGGAATGCTTTAAATGGATAGATTTTCATTGGATTGTGTAAAACAATATTAAACGATTAGCGGAGTCTCAACAGGATACATTTAAGGAACGTCAAACACCATAACTTTGTATTATCAGATACACTTAAAATGGGCAAAAACTTACTATTAATCCAAATCGCTTCTCAGTGAAAATCAACTTGTTAGAAAAACGCATCGCTATTCTATTTATAGGCCTTTTGTTGACCGTTACATGGTCTTGCTCGAGAGGTGGGGACTCCGCTCAACCTGGTTTTGGCGGAGGCGGTGGATTTACCCGCGCCACTACCGTTGAAGTTCGGGATGTTCAACGGGCTGAAATTTCCGATCAAATACGATCATTCGGATCGGTTCGAGCACAGGACAACGTTAGGGTTACCCCTCAAATTAACATGAATATTCGCGAAATTCGCGCCGATTTGGGCGATACTGTTCGAACCGGACAGGTTTTGGCCATTTTGCAGAATGACCCTTATGTAGAGGCCGTTCGTCGCGACGAGTTGCAGGTTGAGCAAGCCAGAAGCGCCATGCAACGCGACAGCATTAATCTCGGACGTCAGCAGACGTTGTTCGAACGTGATCTATTGAGTCAGGCAGAACTAGATAACGCACGAACGACCTATCTCGGCTCGCGCGCTAGTTTACAAAACGCCCTCGCCACTTTGAGTCAGAGTCGACAAAATCTGGGGTATACGAGAATTATTTCTCCGGTTGATGGAGTCGTTACACGAAGATTGGCCTCACCGGGCGATGTTGTCGGGCCCGGAAATACCGTTTTCGAGATTTCTAACCTGGTTGGGTATGAAATTCGGGTTAATCTGCCGCTGAGGGACTGGTCTCAGGCAGAAGTTGGGCAGACGGTTCACATTCGCTTATCCGGCATGGACGATTTCAACTCCCGGGGCACTATAACACGTATTAGTCCCGAGCTTGATCCAGTTACCGGACTTGGCGAAGTAGTTATTTCCGTAAACGAACGCGGATCGGGCATGTTTCCGGGTGTTTTGGTCGAAACCAGGATTAATGTTGAGACAAAGCCAAACGCTATTGTTATCCCACGTTCGGCCATGGTCGAGAACGTGCAAACTGTAATTGAGCCCGAATCGAACGTCATCCGATTAAGTCGAACCTATGCGGCTTTCGTTACACAAGGCGATACCGTTGCTGTTCGTAGAAATTTAGAGTTGGGAATTCAGCAGGGTGACCGGATTGAGATTTTGTCGGGACTTGAGCCAAATGAGAAGCTGATTATTACCGGGCAGAGCAGTCTGGAGGATGGATCCAGAATCCGGATAAGTGGTGCGCCACGGTTCGATAGAGGTGGTCAGCCGCTAGGAATTTCGGGCCAAGAAACAACTTCTAGTAGCTCAACCGACACG
This sequence comes from Balneolales bacterium, assembly GCA_022565415.1. Lineage (GTDB taxonomy): Bacteria > Bacteroidota > Rhodothermia > Balneolales > HLUCCA01 > HLUCCA01. Next base: position 8,020 of record JAIUMT010000012.1, read on the forward strand.
ACATCAGACACCACGTTAACCGAACAACCGCGCCGAGGCGACGGATCTGGAATGGGACAGGGACAGGGTCGCAGCGGTACATCAGCACGTAATTAATCCGGCACCGAAAACATGAAAAAGATTTCAAAGTTAGCAGTTGAGCGGCCGGTTACATTTGTGATGATCACGTTGATTGTGATCGGATTTGGACTATTCGGACTCACCCGACTCAGTTTAAACCTGTATCCTGATGTGAGTTTCCCGACCATTACGGTGTATACGACCTACGAAGGCGTTGCTCCGGAAGACGTCGAGACGTTGATTACGCGTCCGATTGAAGAGCAGGTAGGCAGCGTTAGCGGACTCAGAAGAGTTCGGTCGTTGTCGAGTCAGGGTGCTTCGGTAATCAAGCTTTATTTCAACTGGGGGACCGATATTTTCATAGCCGAGTCGGATGTGCGCAAGCAGATCGACTTTGCGCGCCGAGCGATTCCACAGGATGCCGATCAGCCCATAGTTTTCAGCTATGATCCGAATCAGGAGCCGATTTTGGTGTTGGCATTGTCTTCGAATGTGCGAAATCCGAGTGAGTTGCGCACTATTGCTACCCAGCAGCTAGAACAACGCCTGGAGCGAATCTCGGGAATTGCGGCGGCTGAAACCGCGGGCGGACTCGAACGCCAGATCAACATCTGGATTCGTAGCGATCGGATGCTGGCCTTCAATCTGGATATTGCCACGGTATCGAACCGCCTGCGCCAGGAGAACATTCAGGTTCCGGCTGGTGAGCTAATCGAAGGGCGTGTCGTTTACTCGCTGCGAACCATTGGTGAGTTCCGAAACATCGACGAAATCCGCACGACGGTGGTCGGAATCAACAACGATATACCGATACTCCTCGAAGATATTGCCGAAATCGAAGATGGCGTATCCCAGCCCATCGGAAATGTGCATGTTCGCGGCGAAGAAGGACTCATCATCAATTTATATCGTCAAAGTGATGTAAATGTGGTAACGACCGCGGCAAATGTAGTAGCTGAAATCAACCGCATTCAAAGTATCCTCCCCTCCGATGTTGAGTTAGAAATCCTGACCAACAGAGCAGAGTTTATCCAGTTATCGCTCAGCAATCTGTACCAGACTGCAATTCAGGCCATCATTCTGGTAGTCATAATTCTGCTGTTGTTCCTACGAAGTTTCCGAACAGCGCTGATTATCGCCATTTCAATACCAATTTCCATCATAGCAACCTTCAGTGTGATGGACTTCGCAGATGTAACCCTCAACGTTATTTCGTTGTCGGGGCTTACGCTAGCGGTCGGACTCGTGGTAGATAACGCCGTCGTTGTACTCGAAAACATTTTCAGATTTCGGGAGGATGGATATTCTGGCAAGAAAGCAGCCGTTTTTGGCGCTCAGGAGGTAGCTACACCAGTAATCGTGTCAACACTTACGACTTTGGTCGTGCTTTTACCCATTTTGTTTGTGCCCGGAATTGCAGGATTTCTGTTTCAGGATTTAGCCCTAACAGTATCTTTTGCTTTGGTGATGTCGACCTTGGCCGCGCTGAGTATAATTCCGTTGCTAAGTTCCAAACTATTTAAAGACGCAAAACCAGATGAATTGAAACCTGGTCAAGTGAAACCACACGCTGTAAAATCGAGTCACCTTAACCATGATCAACATCAGGAGAATCAGGAAAACCTAGCACATCATGGGCAACAGGGGAATCAAATTCAGCCAGAAACCCCTCTCGCCAAAAAAGAAAACAAAATTAAGCGCGTTTTGGGCAACTTCTTCACCAAAATGGACGAGAAGTACACTTCATTGCTCGAACGCACTCTGAAAAGAAGTAAAACCATCGTGTTCGGAAGTATTTTACTTTTCGCAGCCGTTGTGCCTCTGTATTTCACACTTGGAGGCGAATTCTTCCCTCCTGTCGACGAAAACGCATTCATTTTAAGTGTGCAGCGCGAACCGGGAGTAAACCTCTTTGAGCTTCAGAATTCAATATATCAGGTCGAGAATATTATTCGCGACCAAGTTCCAGAAGCGCGACTTATTGTTTCAGATTACGGAGACAAGCGTGGCGTTGAAGGTGCCGACAATCCCGGCGGGTATCAGGGTACGGTGCGCGTGGAACTCGTTCCTCGAGGCGATCGAAGTCGTGGCCAATTCGAAATCACCGCAGATGTATTGCAACAGTTGCAGGATGTACCCGGTGCAGATATTCGTGAAGTCCGCGAAAATCCACTGAATCCAGATGGAAACGACGGATTAATAATCAACGTCTACGGATTCGACCTCGAGCAGAAAAAGGACTTGGCAAATGGAATTCGCGAATCGTTATTGCGGGTTGATGGAATTGTTGGAGCAAGCTCCTCGGCCGATGAAGGGCGTCCGGAATTGCAGGTTATCATGGATCGGGAGCGGATTTCGCGCCTCAACATGACCACGTCGCAAGTCGCGAATGCCGTTAGCGATGCGGTGCGAGGCTCCGTAGCAACCACATTCGTAGAACAAGGCGTCGAATTCGCTGTTCTGGTTCAGCTGGCTTCAGAAGACCGGCGCGACTCCCGTTCGCTCGAAGACATCCTCATCCGAACCCCAAACGGAACATGGATGCCACTGTCGAACCTCGCCCGAATTGAACGATACCAAGGACCTTCCAACATTTTGCGTATCAATCAGGAGCGGGTTACTGAAATTACCGTCGACATCGGAGACCTTGACCTACGAACGGCCACTGAGCGTGCCGAAGTTGTACTCAGCCAAGTCGACTGGCCTGATGGATACCGCTACGATATTGGTGGTACTGCCGAGGAACAAGCCGAAAGTTTCCGATTTTTGCTCATTGCCTTTTTGATTGCGGCGGTTTTGGCGTACATGGTAATGGCTTCTCAGTTTGAGAGTTTGGTCGAGCCGTTGATCATTATTGTTACCATTCCCCTTGCGCTCACCGGCGTGCTAATTATGCTGTTTGTGACCTCAACCCCAATCAGCGTGACGGCCATGATTGGACTCATTTTGCTGTCGGGGATTGTGGTAAACAACGGAATTGTGATGATTGATTACATCAAAGTGCTTCAAGCCCGTGGTGTAGAGCGACTCGAAGCGGTAATTCGTGGAGCAAGTCGGCGTTTACGACCGATTTTGATGACGGCGGCGACTACCATTTTGAGTATGGTTCCACTGGCGTTGGAGTTGGGCGCCGGGTCTGAGACCTGGAGCCCGATGGCCAGAACAGTAATCGGTGGACTCACCATGTCGACGGTTTTGATGCTGTTGGTGGTTCCCTGCCTATATTACTTGGTAAACAGCCTCCTTGAGCGAATGGGATTCGATGCTGTTCATAAGGTGGATCCACTCGACGACAAGGATGACGAACCGATTGCAACCGGAAATTTAAACGAGTCTGCCTCATGAAAGAGTACAAAATCGTTGATATCATTCTGAGACGCCCGGTCACCGTGGTGATGTTGTCGCTGATGGTGATTGGCTTTGGATTGTTCGCGCTTTCGAATTTGAAGGTGACGTTATATCCGACGTTGGATATTCCCGTGGTGGCCATATCGACCAGTTACCGGAATGTCTCCCCGGAAGACATGAGCAAGCTCATTGTAGAGCCTATAGAGGCGGCTATTGCCTCGATTGATGGTGTGGAGACGATTGATAGCAACGTTCGAAAAGGTAGCGCGTTTATTCGGCTGGGTTTAAAAGCTGGCACCGATGCAAGACGCGTTGAACTCGACGCACGTGAGGCGATAGACAGAATTCGTAATAACCTCCCACGCGAGGCTGCATCGCCTTTGATTTTCCAGTTTGATCCCGAGAATTTCCCCGTGATGCGTATAAGTGTGGAGGCTTCGAATCGTGGACTCGACGAACTTCGGGATTTATCTGTCGACATGATTGAGCCGTTGCTCGAGCGCATAAATGGAGTCGCCTCAGCCGACACCCGCGGCGGACTTCAACGCACGATTTACGTCGAGTTGGATCCACGGTTGATGGCTCAAAATCGCGTCACGACGATGCAGATCGAGAATGCGATTCGACAGAATAATGTGCAGGTGCCTGTTGGGAATTTGGTCGTTAATCGAAATAGTTACAGCATTCGTGCTCAGTCGGTGTACACGGATGTAGCTGAGATTGAGTCAACCATTATAGCCATCAGAAACGATGATGTTCCTGTTCGAATAAGTGATGTCGCCACCGTGTTAGATAGTTTCGTGGATGTTACCACCATCGAGGAAGTGAACGGCAAAAATAGCGTAACTGTCGAAATTCAGAAGCAATCGGATGCCAACACGCTGGACGTTACCAACGGCGTTTTAGCTGCATTACCCGAAACTATCGATCGACTGCCTCCGGGAATTTCCATAAATGTACTTTCGAACGAGGGTACCGATATTGAAAATTCTATTAACAATTTGGCCCAATCTGCCGTATTTGCGCTCATTCTCGTAGTTCTGATATTGATTTTGTTCCTAGGCGGATGGAGAAGTTCGTCTGTAGTAGCCATCAGTATTCCGATATCTATGACCGCCACGTTTGCCGCCATGTACTTCATGGGACTAACACTGAATTTCGTCTCTATTACCGGTCTGGCGTTGGCTGTGGGCTTGCTCGTTGACAGTTCCATAGTGGTACTCGAAAGCATCGTTGGGAAGCTTGAGGAAGGGAAGTCGTTGTTTAAGGCTTCCAGCGAGGGGACCAAAGAAGTGATTGGAGCTTTGTCGGGATCTACACTTACAACGTTGGTCGTATTTCTGCCGTTTTTGTTCATAAGCGGAACTACGAGCGTATTTATGCGCGACCTTGCTATTACCATTTCGCTGGCCATCGGATTCGCATTTTTGGCCTCGTTTATATTAGTTCCGGTTTTTGCCAGCCGATTACTCCCGAAAGGTGGATTTAAGAAAGTATCGTTGATGAGCCGGATTTTCGGTCGGATGGAGCGTTATTACGGCTCTTCTCTGCAATGGGCCGTGACGCATAAGTTGATTATTTTTGTACTTATTGCCGGAGTTTTCACCGGAACCTGGTATTTCAATAAAAATATCGATTCCATTTTTCTTCCAACCGCCGATGCGGGTCAGATAAATGTGAATGTTGACCTTCCCGCTGGAACCAACTTGGTACAAACAGCCTCAGCCATAAAGAGTATTGCCGACGATTTAGCCGCTGAGCCTTATGTTCGAACCATTGTTACCAGTATTGGCTCGGCCGGATTCCGAAGCGACAGCAATGTTGGACGAATCACGCTCACGCTGATATCTGCAGACGAACGGGAGCTTACATCCGATCAGATCGCTGCTCAACTACGCCGAAAATTTGATCTAGCCGGGGTGCGGGTGAGCATTTTCGCCTCAGGAGGCGGGGCTTTCAGATTTGGAGGTGGCCGCGGCGGATGGGGTGGTATTGGAAACAACATCCGCGTTACGCTAATTGGTCCAGACACCGATCGCTTGGTTGGAATAGCAAATCGCATTGAAGAAGTGATGCTTCAAGACACAATGGTGGTCTCCGTTGATAATCCCCGAACCGGCGGAGTACCCGAATTGCATTATATTATCGATCGTCAACGTGTTAGTCGGGCCGGAAGCAATCTGAATGAAGTAGCCAATGCATTCAAAACCCAGGCACGTGGCACACAGGTCGGATTTTACAGAACAGGCGGACGCGAAGTCCCGATTGAAGTTCGAAATGCCGAAGAATTCCGTCAAAGCCTGGAAGATTTGAACCAGTTTGAGGTTATTCAGGTGGGAGATCAGCGTATTCCTCTTCAGAACCTCGGTCGATTCGAAGCCGTGGAAGCAGTAAACCGAATCACCCGACGTGACCGGGAAGTCATCATGGACGTAAACATCAGCGTTTTGGGCGATGTAACATCCCAGCGCGACCGCATAATCGAGCTTTTCGAAAATGAAATCGTTCTGCCTGATGGATATCGCTATGAATTCGCCGGCTCAAATCAGGATACCCAGCAAGGTCAGTCAGATATCTTTATAGCCCTAATTTTCGGATTACTACTAACCTACATGGTGATGGCATCCAAATTCGAGAACTTCCGTGACCCGTTTGTGATTATGTTCTCGATTCCGTTGGCCTTCTTTGGATCGTATTTCATGCTTTGGGCAACCGGTACGCCCTGGAGCGTTCCGGCCGGACTCGGGATGATAATTTTGGTCGGTATCGTGATTAACAATGGCATTGTGATGATTGATTACATCCATCAGTATTGCGACCGCGAAAACAGTAACGGCGGATACATTCAAAACTTGATAGCCGCCTCGAAACGTCGAATGAGACCCATTCTTTTAACCGCCCTGACGACTATAGGTTCGATGGTGCCGTTAGCCCTGGAACTTGGGTCTGGCTCGGAAACATGGAGTCCGTTGGCTCTTACGGTTATTGGCGGACTTTCATTCTCGGCACTATTTACGCTTTATGTTGTGCCTGTCGTTTTGATTAGCATTTCTGGCGATCGAAGACGGGCTGCAAAGGAATTCAAACTAGAACTTAAATCGAGTTAAAGCAAAGATAACTGCACCCATACTTTCCCTCATCGCCCCCCCTTATGGTTTGGGCTAAATTCAAATCACCTCAATAATGGATATAAAATTGCCCTTTCATCGTCGTGTAAATTTGATATTAGGAAGGACTATAAGACATGGAAATTGGTATCGAGAAAATTGTAGGCATCGGTAATCCTTCATGACTATACTCTTTCGCACACTTACCCTATTCTATTATGCACATAACAGCAAATTTAAACATCATACAATCATATTCGGATGATAATTACGTTTCATAATCGTGTGGTATTTTTATAGATTAGATATAAAGCGAAAATTTGAAACTATAGAGGAAACATTATGAGCAATTACTCAAGCGGATTTATATCAGGTTTACTTACAGGGGCTATTACCGGGGCTGCAGTGGCACTATTATTCGCCCCAGATAAGGGCGTAAACACTAGAGATAAGATCACTTATAAACTAAACAGCCTTCTCGATGAGCTTAACGAAACCATCGAAAAAATTCAGATTGGTGATGCAATTCAAGATGTTAGCGAGAGCGAACAAATTGTTAGAGACGCCCAGCAAAAGGCTGAAGATCTTATAAAAGAAGCCGAAGACCTGTTACGAAACATGGATAAGTAAGCTAGACTACAGTTTTCGAGGTCAACTAGAACATTAATCTCGATTAAACATTCGCTTCGGATTAACCATGTCTAGTTCTTTTGGGTTCATCAAGAAAACGTTGCAGAACCGTTTTCCCCCATTCCCGGGTGTACGTTGGTGAGTTCTTTTGTGGTCACCTGGTTTGGATTACTTAGTTTTGTAGTAATTACCTAACCTAAGCGTCGACTATCTTACATACACTTTTGGGGAAACTAACGACTATATCCTGCTTCCCCAGTTCCAAGGTTTATAATTGGAACATAATCCAGAAACCTACGCATAAAAAAAGGCCTGATGATTACTCACCAGGCCTTTTTTATTTTCATTATCTTCTGAAAAATCAGTCTTTGTCCGTTTCAGCGCCAAGTGCCTCAAACACCTTACTGGCAGCCTCAACATCCTTCATGTCTGCTTTTTCATCAACGATGTAGTCCTGATAGTGTCGAAGACCAGTACCAGCAGGTACTTTATGGCCAACAACCACATTTTCTTTAAGTCCAAGTAACATATCAGCTTTCGCCTCAATTGCTGCTTGAGTAAGAACTTTCGTTGTTTCCTGGAATGATGCAGCCGACAACCAACTTTCTGTTGATAAGGCAGCGCGCGTAATTCCTAGCAAGATAGGTCGCGAAATAGCTGGTTCAGCTACACGAGCTTCAATCTCTGTCTTACCTTCTTTAATAAGACGGGCATTGATGTCACGGATTTCGCGTCTTTCAAGAATTGCACCGAAGTTCAGACCACTATCACCAGGGTTTGTTAAAACAAACTTACCAATGAGTGAATCATTCGTACGGTTAACTTCAAATCGGTCAATTTTGTCGCCTTCGAGGAACATTGTATCACCCGGATCAGTAATCTCAAGTTTCTGCATCATGGTGCGTACGATAATCTCAATGTGTTTATCATTGATTTTCACACCCTGTAGACGGTAAACTTCCTGAATCTCATTCACAAGGTACGATTGCACCGCGAATGGTCCGAGAATGTTTAGAATGTCCTGAGGCAGAATTTGTCCATCAGATAACGACTCGCCAGATTTAACATAGTCATTTTCCTGAACCAAGATATGCTTGGAAAGTGGAATCAAATACGATTTAGTATCTGCTCCATCCTTACTGGTTACCATAATTTCTTGAGATCCACGCTTACGCGATCCCATTTTTACGATACCCTCAATTTCAGAAACGACTGCTGGGTCACTTGGCGGACGAGCCTCGAAAAGCTCAGTAATACGAGGTAGACCAGCTGTAATATCTTTCGATTTAGAAGCCGATGTTCGTGGAATCTTCGCAATTGTCTGACCCGCTTGAACATTTTCCTTCACATCAACAATTACGTGAGTTCCTACAGGTAATGCTGTTTCACGAATACGCTCGCTGTCTCCCTTCACAATCAGTGTAGGAACCATGCCACGATCTTTAGAGTCAGTAATTACCTTCTCTTTGTGACCAGTCTGAGCATCTGTTTCGTCGGTATAGGTAGTTCCATCAATAATATCTTTGAAATCAATTTGACCATTGATTTCAGAAATAAGTAATGCGTTATATGGATCCCACTTACACAATGGAACACCTTTAGGTACTAGGTCACCTTCTTCAATAAGAAGTTCAGAACCGTACGGGATGTTGTAGTTAGTTAGAACTTTACCAGTTTCGTCTTGGATCTTAATTTCACCAACACGACTTAGTACAACATTGTGAGTTTCTTCACCATCATCATATTCCACATATCGCAAGTTTTCAAATACGATTTTACCCGCAAACTTGGATTTGTGCATTGACTCTGACTCGAGTCGGGATGCAGTACCACCAACGTGGAAAGTTCGAAGTGTAAGCTGTGTACCCGGCTCACCAATAGATTGAGCGGCAATAACACCAACTGCTTCACCAACCTGAACGAGCTTACCTCGCGACAAGTCACGTCCGTAACATTTCGCACAAACTCCACGAGGTGACTCGCAAGTAAGCGCTGAACGAATTTCAACTTCTTCAATCGAAGTTTCTGCAATTTTCTTAGCAACTACTTCGCTGATTAACGAGTTGGACTCAACAAGAAGTTCATCATTAAGTGGATCGTAAACATCGTGCATTGATACACGACCTAAAATTCGATCTTCTAAACTCTCAACGATATCTTCGTTGTCTTTCAGTGCCTTGATTTTGATACCACGAAGTGTACCACAATCGTTTTCACTTACAATTACATCCTGAGATACATCAACCAGACGACGGGTCAGATAACCAGCATCGGCAGTTTTAAGAGCCGTATCGGCAAGACCTTTACGAGCACCGTGAGTAGAAATAAAGTACTCAAGTACTGTAAGTCCTTCACGGAAACTGGAAAGAATCGGTGTTTCAATTACTTCACTACCACTAGATTCAACCGAACTTTTCTGTGGTTTGGCCATAAGACCACGCATACCACCAAGCTGTCGAATCTGCTCTTTCGAACCACGAGCACCGGAATCGGCCATCATATAGACGGGGTTGAATCCATCACGGTCTTTCTGAAGTGCTGTAAATAGTGTTTCAGAAACACGGTTTGTTGTGCTCGTCCACTTATCAATTACCTGGTTATAACGCTCGTTGTCTGTGATAAATCCATTTTCGTATCGATCTTGGATTAATCGCACTTCATCTTGTGCCTTTTTAATCAATTGATGTTTTTCATCAGGAATAACAATGTCTTCCAGACTGAATGAGAGCCCACCCATCGTGGCTGTGTTGAAACCAAGCTCTTTCATATCATCGAGGAACTTGGCAGCAGCTACGGTTCCACAGGTATTGAACACTTCCCCAATCAGTGTACGAAGTTCTTTTTTACCGAACGTTGTGTTCTTGTAACCAAGTTCATTTGGCACAATTTCATTGAATAAAACACGTCCGGTAGTGGTTTTGATTACTTCAGTTACTAAAGAATCGCCTTTCGGACTATGAGTTATACGAACATTGATTTTATCGTGAAGTTGAACTCTACCTTGATCGTAGGCAATAATTACTTCTTCAGGACTATAGAATGTTTTCTCGCGCGACGGAGTACTAGGTGACATTTTTGTCAAGTAGTAAATTCCCAAAACCATGTCTTGAGATGGTACCGTAATGGGACCACCGTTCGCAGGGTTCATGATGTTGTGTGATCCTAACATCAAAACAGATGCTTCAAGAACAGCGTCGTTACTTAGCGGAAGGTGAACAGCCATCTGATCACCATCAAAGTCAGCGTTGAAAGCAGTACACGATAGTGGGTGCAAGCGAATAGCTTTGTCCTCAAGCAATACCGGTTGGTAAGCTTGAATTCCCAATCTGTGAAGTGTAGGAGCACGGTTAAGTAGTACAGGATGTCCGTCAATTACATTTTCGAGTACATCCCAAACTACGTCATCGCGACGATCTACAACTTTTTTGGCACTCTTCACAGTTTTCACATATCCACGCTCAATCAAACGACGGATGATGAAAGGTTTGTAAAGCTCAACAGCCATTTCCTTAGGAAGTCCGCACTCGTGCATTTTGAGTTCAGGTCCTACAACAATTACTGAACGGCCTGAATAATCGACACGCTTACCAAGTAAATTCTGGCGGAAACGACCGTTTTTACCCTTAAGCATATCACTTAGGGATTTCAACGGACGATTGTTACTACGAACAGCGTTCGTTTTGCGGGAGTTATCGAATAATGAATCAACCGCTTCCTGAAGCATTCGCTTCTCGTTACGCAGAATCACATCTGGCGCTTTGATATCGATAAGCCGCTTAAGACGGTTGTTACGAATGATAACCCGACGGTATAAGTCGTTAAGGTCGGAGGTAGCAAATCGGCCACCTTCGAGTGGTACCAACGGACGAAGTTCTGGTGGAATTACCGGGATAACACGTAGAACCATCCATTCCGGACGGTTTTCCATAGACTTGTTAGCTGCACGGAAAGATTCCAGCACCTGCAATCTCTTCAGATGTTTTTTCTTACGCATCATCGATGTTTCGCCTTTAACAGCCTCACGATATTTGTAAGCATCTTTATCGAGATCGATGTTAGCGAGTAAAGACTCGATAGCATCGGCGCCCATTTTAACTATAAACTTGTCGTGATCGTCATCCTCAAGCTCTCTGTGTTCTTCGGGTAGCTGAGAAAGAATATCGTAGTACTCTTCTTCGGTAAGCATATCGCCCATCTTGTAACCAAGATCACGTGCAATACCCGGATTAATCACCACGAAGCTTTCGTAATAAACGATTTTTTCGAGGTTTTTAGAAGAGAGACCTAACAGATAAGCGATCTTGTTTGGTAGTGATTTGAAATACCAAATATGAACCACAGGTACACTAAGTGTAATGTGACCCATGCGCTCGCGACGCACAGCTTTTCGAGTAACTTCTACACCACAACGGTCGCAGATGATACCTTTATAACGAATACGTTTGTATTTACCACAATGGCATTCCCAGTCCTTGACAGGGCCAAAAATCTTCTCGCAAAACAATCCATCCTTTTCAGGCTTGAATGTTCTGTAGTTAATGGTCTCCGGGTTTAATACTTCACCGCGCGAACGCGATAAAATTGTTTCAGCTGAAGCTAGAGATATCCGGAGATGATTAAAATCTTTGGAAACAGTTTCGCTTTTTGTAAACGGCAAGGTTGTACCTCCGTAAAAAGTTTTCTTAATTGAAATTTCGAGATGGACCTACAAATAGGCGAGTATTACTCAATATTGACTTCAAGTCCGAGGCCTTGAAGTTCGCGTAGTAACACATTAAACGATTCAGGTGTACTACCTTCTGGTAAATTCTCACCTTTAACGATTGCTTCATAGACTTTTGATCGCCCTTTAACATCGTCACTCTTAACGGTGAGCATTTCCTTGAGAATACTTGCGGCACCGTACGCATAAAGTGCCCAAACCTCCATCTCACCAAGACGCTGACCACCAAACTGAGCTTTACCACCCAATGGCTGTTGCGTAATGAGAGAGTATGGTCCAATTGACCGTGCATGCATCTTATCTTGAACAAGGTGGTTCAATTTAAGGATATACATAATTCCTACAGTTGTCTTTTGAGCAAAACGTTCGCCACTTCGACCATCATATAAATATGTACGACCGTCTTGGGGAAGCCCTGCTTCATTAAGCCAATGTTGAACCTCTTCGTATTTTGCACCATCAAAAATTGGAGTTGCAAAATTTACACCAAGTTTTTTACCAGCCCATCCTAAAATAGTCTCGTAAATTTGACCAAGGTTCATACGTGAAGGTACACCTAGCGGGTTAAGCACGATATCGACTGGGGTTCCATCTTCTAGGAACGGCATGTCTTCAACAGGAACTATGTTGGCTACAACACCTTTATTTCCGTGTCGACCGGCCATTTTGTCACCAACCTGAAGCTTACGTTTTTTAGCAACATAAACTTTTGCTTTCTGAACGATACCTGGTGGGAGTTCATCGCCAACCTGAATAGCATACTTACGGCGTTTCAGTTCGGTTTCGTAATCACGACGTACAAGTCGATAGTTTTCAAACAGTTTAACCACGACTTCAACAACTTTGTCGTCCTGGCACCATGCCTGATTTACACGAAGTTCCATCGGATCAAGCTCTTCGAATGTTTGCTTGCGATACTTATCGCTTTTCGCAATCACTTCGTTACCGGCACGATCCAGAATACCTGGAGAGGTTTTGTCTTTGAGCAATTTGTACATACGCTCTGCCCAGCTTGCATTCAGCTTGCCTAGCTTACGATCGTATTCTTGTTGCTCTTTCTCTACCAGTTCTTTCTCTTCCTTGCGTGTGTACTGTTCGTCACGCTTGCGACTGAACAAACGGGTGTCGATTACCACACCTTGAACACCTGGAGGTGTTTTGAGGGAGGCATCTTTTACATCGCCAGCTTTGTCGCCGAAGATTGCTCGTAAAAGTTTTTCTTCAGGAGTAGGATCGGTTTCACCTTTTGGAGTAATTTTACCAACGATGATGTCTCCGGGCTTAACCTTCGCTCCAACGCGAATGATTCCGTTTTCGTCGAGGTTACGGGTAGCTTCTTCACTTACGTTTGGAATCTCACGAGTAAGCTCTTCTTCCCCACGTTTGGTATCACGAACCTGTTGTTCGAATTCCTGAATGTGGATAGAGGTATAGATATCTTCTGATACTACGCGCTCTGAAATTACAATCGCATCCTCAAAGTTGTATCCTCGCCATGGCATGAAAGCAACCAGAAGATTTCTTCCGAGAGCAAGCTCTCCCATGTTGGTAGCACAACCATCAGCCAAAGGCTGACCTTTAATTACTTTGTCGCCAACTTGAACAATTGGGCGTTGATTAGAGGTAGTATCCTGGTTTGTTCTTTCGAACTTTCGCAAGGTATAGCTAACTACACCATCATCAAAGTATGCAAGAGATTCGGTTTCTTCACGCTTATAGCGAACTCTGATTTCGTTTGAGCTCACGTATGCAATTTCGCCATCGCCTTCAGCAACAACTAAAGCACGAGAGTCACGAGCCGCACGATATTCCATTCCGGTACCAACAATTGGTCGTTCTGGACGCAATAAAGGTACACCCTGACGTTGCATGTTTGATCCCATCAATGCACGGTTAGCATCATCGTGTTCGATAAATGGAATCAAAGCAGC